>CAILLX010000149.1 GCA_903835185.1 uncultured bacterium
GCTTTCCCAGCCAACGGTTCCGACAGGGAGGCAACAGCTAAAGCTGTGTGCCTCCCTGTCGGCTAATAGCAGGACCAATTGTTGGTAGCTAAGCGGCAAATTTAAACTGTCGCTAGCGGCAAAAAGTCTTGACGCCAGACAATCGCACATTTGTGGCACACAGAAGGTTTCATGCTGGCTGTTATGGGACAGGAAAAATGTTGCCTGAACCCGGTGGGTTTCCAGGGACAAGCGAGTTGGAAGGGGAAAGCAGCGCTTCCATTGGGTGTAAGCCAGTCATGGTGGCGCGGAGGTACATGGCTGGAACACCTGATGTTGGACCGGTGAGATAAACCGTGGTTGCAGGCATCTTCCCAGCAGACCAGGCTGGAAGGTAAAGTGTAGAAATATTAGGAGGATTAGTCACACTCATGGAAAGAACATACTCATAGTTCATCGCTGGCTTGCCTAACGCTGCTGGCACTTCAGCGGTTGCGTTAAGGGACACCGAATTGCCGAATGGTATGGTCATCCCCAATACTTTTGGTGCTGCGAACATTAGATTTGTGGTGCCTGTGCGTAAATGTGAACTGGTAGACTGCGAACCCCTAGCTCTGGGTCACGCCACTCTCACCAGAGGCAGCTGTTGTAAGCGGCTCACCAGCGGATTGCCTAAGGGCACTGTTTGTAAGGCTCTTGATTGCTATGCAACTGGGCAATGGCAGCAGCATTCTTAAGCAGAATCTGCCCCACTCGCCGTGCGCACGGCTCGGTAGATCTCACTAGCTGGTGCAAGGGAGTTATCTGTGAAAGAGCAGAGACCAGGGAAAAATCTGAGGTGAATGCTGTAATCCCACCGTTAAGTTTGTGCTCACGTATGTTCCGCTGTCCAATTAACTTGCCTGGATTCAATGCTGCAAAATTCGGATGATTGTGGGCAGTAAGGAATATCTGCATACCTGGATATGCTGTAATGATTTGTTTGTTCGCAACAACTGTCACATCACCTTTGTGCGCATCAGCAAGATCGTATACGCAAAGCCCGTCGGCTGTTTGCATAACAAAGACAATTGCACCGGCGGCTAAATAGATATTACCAAGCTCTGTGGTGACAGCGGTGGAGTGTTCTGGGGCAAGAAAAATGTTGCCGCTCTTAAGTTTCAAGACGTTATTCATCGACTCGACAAGTGCCAACCCTTCGCTGTTCAACTGTGCCACCACTGGCGCAGTCAAGTCTGTTGCCACCACTGAGGCGCCCATGATGCTGCCAGAGCAGGGCGCTGTGATGTTGCGTTCCACTGGAATTACGGTAGGAACCTGTGATGGGTTCGCAGGTGGAGTCAAATCAGTTGAGACTCTGGCAACGCTGTTGACGTACGAAAGTCCTCTCTGGGGGGCAGAACTGTCTATGTACGGCAGATCTGTTGTGAGTTCACTTAACAAAGACAGAGAAAGGCTTAAGTCGCTGGTAGATGTACCAAATGTAGAGCTGGATGGATGTGAAGCTGGACGTGTCGACTTGAAAGCTGGTGGATCCCAGACTTGAGTACCTGTGACGTTTGCTTGCCCGTCGATTGTAATGCCACCGCCTGTGCCCTGAGCATTGATGGATTGTCCTGCAAAGGGGCCGTTGCCACCAATTGTCCCCTGAATGTTCACTGTTGCTCCGGTAAGGTGAATCTGCCCGCCGCCACCACCCTGACCGGCGTTGTAACCGCCAGGACCGCCAACACCAAAGCTGTCTTGATTAATGCCGGCGTTGCCACCACTGCCGGCGTGACCATAAAAATTGCTCTGACCCGGAGAGCCATTGCTGTTGCCGCTACCGCCTGCGCCGCCATAGACAGCGTTGCTGTAAGCACCGCCACCAGCTCCTCCGCCTGCCCAGCCGCCACCACTACCGCCGTTGCCCTGGTTGGGTCCGGAGTATCCGCCGCCGCCGCCGCCTGCCATTCCGTTGCCGCCTGTGCCGCTGTTGATTTCTATGTTGCCACTGCCGCCTGCGCCGCCGCCTGCGCCACCGAAACTACCTCCACCTCCACCGGCGCGGCTGCCGGTAAATACTCCTCCTCCTGCATAGTAGAAGCCCGGGTAATTGCCGCCGCCAGCAGCCAACACAACACCAGTAACTGTGATGTTGCCAGAGTTAATTGCCCACAAATTGATGTTATTTGCGGCTCCGCCTCCAATGGCTATCTCGTGCGTTCCTCCTGCTCCTCCTCCGGAAGTGTTAACAATTCCGTTAATGTAAATGTCGCTGTGCAATGATGTGGCATAAATAGCGCCACCTTTGCCGCCGGCACCGCCGCCGGCACTTAGTTGGCAAATGGAACCGCCGCCGCCGCCGCCATAAGAATTGAGGGATTGTGTGGAAATCTGTCCTCCGACCAAAAGATCAATTCTGCTGCCATTGCCGCCAATCTGACCCCAGGTATAAGAGACATATGAGAAGTCATACTTGTATCCACCTCTACCGCCGGTACCGGCAGTTGTAATTGCTCCGGTTAGAATACCGGCATTATCCGATAGCGTCGATAAAGTAAATACACCGTTACTTGTGATTGTGCCTGCTCCGGTAAAAGTAACAGGATTGGGAGTATAGTCCGGCAAGGTTTGAAATACGGGTTGACCTGTAGCAATGGCTACTGTTCCGTATTTTTCGCCATCGCCACCGGGTCCAGCCCCGCCTGTGGTAATAGCACCAACTTGCATAGTGGTGGCAGCTGACGATGGCGCCGCACCAGCAAAGATTTTGACATTGCCGCCTGCACCGCCTCCGTTGCCGCAAGAGGCTATTCCCCCAGATGTACCGCTGACAATGTTGCCAGCTGTAGCAAGCAGGATCTTGCCGTTATCGCCACCGTTTGAGTAGGCTGCCAGAACAACATTACCGCCGCTGGCTTCTGCGGCAGTTGCAGATGAGTTGATGATAATTGGTGCCAAACTTCGCGTAAAATCAATATTCCCCCCTTCGCCAGCAGTCAGGTTCACCGTCACCTGAGACGCTGGCGGCACATAACCATTGGGTTGGCTTAAGGGATCAAAAGGGGGATTGGTACCAGACAATAATGCGCCACCAGCAGTGCTGGTGCCACCGCCACCACTAACTGATATCGATACGCCGGCAAATAAATATATGTTTTGTCCGGCATCAGTGATTGATGCACTATCACTTGTTGCTTCAATGTCGTGACTGGCAGCCAGTACCAGTGGTCCATTTGTAATAGTAAGCGGACCATTAATGTCGATATCGCCGCCAGTGTTCACATAAACAGGATCGCCTGCTACTGCATTGTTTCCCAGTACAAGAGTTGGCGTGTCAGTGTAAATATGAGCACAGCCGGCAACCAGGTTCATCTGACCGCTTACTTGGTCGGCGTTAAGATTAATGGCGCCGCTGCCGCCATATAAGTTCAGTTGTTTTGACAAGAAATTGCCACCACTTATATCAATATTGGCGGAGCCGGCATAAGAGGCGTTGCGCAGATTTATTGCTCCGTTGGGAGCCTGAAAAGTTCCCCCGTTGGCAATCACATTAAGGTGAGCAGTTGCAGATGCTGTTGCAATATTGATTGAGCCGGCAGCTGATGTTATAAAACCATTGTTTGTAAGGTTTCCGCTGCCAATAGTCAGGGCAACATCCCGGGTTGCCTGAATGACGGGTGCCGCTCCAGGCGTACCTGTTGGCAAAGAGTTGATAATTGACCCGCCCGCTGTCAGGTTTAGGTGACTGCTGCTTGCAATGACGCCGGCGTTGACAATGTTATTGATGGCAATAAGATTCAAATTGAGGTTCTGTGTGGCGCTGGCGATCCCGGGCAGCCCTGACACCGGTAGAACAGTTGAAATAAGACCGCCAACCTGATTTGTTATATTGCTGGCGCTTATGCTTGCTGCGGCAGCAGCAGTACTGTTGGTAACAGCATAAATATTGCCTGCATTAGTTAAATTTCCGGCAACATTAAGAGCAGCAGACCTGGTTACTACAGTTACTCCTTGCGGTACCACCAGAGAACCCAGTCGCTGAGCAAGGTGAGAGCCGATTGTCATGTTGCCGCCTGTGGCATTGCCCTGTGCACCTAACTGAATAGTTTGTTGTCCTCTGTGCAGCACCTGGAAAACAGCTACCTTCTCAGCCGCTGTCAGGGCAGTAGTGGAATTGACTGTGACAGGTACGCCGCCGACATTAATCGTGGCAGAGTGATTGGCAACGGCACGTCCGGCGCTTAGAGTTGCCGATGTTGATGAAAGATCCAGATTTACTGCTGGTCGGGCAGCTGCTGGAGGCGCGGGGACTGACGGCAGAGCCGATTGCGCCATGCAAGGCAGTGTCCACAGCAGGAGGAATGTCAAAACTAACTGTCTACAAGCGACCTTGGCATGCCGCGTATATGGCAACAAGAATGAAACAACAAAGGCAGGCAAGTAGCGTTGTTGAAGCCCGCTATGCCAACTGGGCAGGTGTGACAAACCATCCGAGGCTCCCAGATCCGCGGACTCGCCAGTAAATTTCACTGTTACCCCCAACGCCGCAACCGATTTTTGCCACTTACAAATTATCGTCCCTAAATAATGTTATACACCAATTTAACTTTGCTCAAGTGTTAGCCATATAAAATCATGGTGCGATTTCAGGGTGCTCTTTATTTGTAGATTTCGGTTTGCTGTTCACCGTTTACTGCGCGCGAGTCAGAGAGTCATCAGTGAATCTGCTCACGCCGATAGTAAATAATGAACCTGGTGGATAACTGAACTAGTCTAGGGTGAGTGACATACCAGGGTGATGACCAACCTGGTTGTTGGCAGTCGTTCTTTATCGTACAGAAGATGGTGTAACATGCGCTACGAGCTCTCCATTGCGATAAATGCCTACCTGAATGGGAGTGCGGAGGCTGCCATCGTCGTCAAAAGACAATGGTCCGGTTAGTCCTGTAATTTTTGTTGCCTGCAGCGCCTTAATCCACTGTTTTGATGACGCAGGCAAAGCCAGGCGCCTTGCAGCGTCATGCATAATCATGACAGAATCGTAAGCATATGCGTCAGCTGTTAATGGCAACCGATGTTTGTTCGCAAAGAAGTTCTGTGTCCAGGCTTTCACAGCAGGAGTTTGCGGCTGAATTGCAAACTTGGGTGTCACTAGGCATATGCCATCAACCTCGTCCTTGCCGAGCAATTTGGCGGCTTCGACCATGTCGTAAGATGCGATTGTATTGCCATCGCGAATCAGACCCAATGGTCTCACCGCACGCAATAGCCCCACATAACCATCCTGGAACTCATCCACGATTATGAGATCTGGCTTGAATTCATTTAGTTTAAGTGCGGTGGTTTTGAAGTCTTTGAAATCAACAGCATGCGACTGAATGAAGATATCAGCTATACCCATTCTTCTCAGAGCGGGCACCACGTCGTTTTCAAACTCCTCTTGTGTGTGTGAGAGTCGGACATAGATAATTGCTACTCGTCGTGGATGCCGTGCCTTCACATAATTAAGGAGGACCGGCGCTTCAATTTTTAAATTGACGTACGTTCTAAAATTATTTCCCACGCCAGCTTTCCTGCTCTTATTGAGAGACTGATCGAAAACCCAGATGAAATGCGGTGTGCCTCTAGTTTCGATCTGTTCCTTGATAGCCATTGCTTGTGGATGTACTCCCGAAACATAGATATCAGGTGGCTCCAGGAATTGTTTTTGCATAATGCTCACTGCAAGTGGCGGTTTGCCTGCATTATCCTGCCAATCAAATGTTAGAGCTGGTCCTGAAGGATCGGAAATTGCAAGATCTTTTAGAGCAAGAGCTGATCCGTCGTGTATGCATGTTCCGTAGACACTAAGATCGCCTGTCATTGGCAAATTTGCTGCTATCCTCACGATCTTCTGCGGTGTTATGCTGCCAGCAGGTGGTGTGCCTGGAGAAGTGCAACTGCAACAAAGTGCAGTGGACAGCGAGGCAGCTGCTAAACAGAGCAGACGATGAATTGGCAACTGCATGAGGTTGTCTCTTATGGGCACATCAATACTTCCGATTTTGTAGAGTTGCTGGCACTGCTATGAGTAATGCAGCCTGTTTGACTTTGTCCAGCATCATCGATGATAGTTCTTCTACCCTTGCTGGATCAAGAGCTGAAAACGGTTCGTCAAGCAATGCTAAGGTAAAGTTGTCTTTGCTTAAGGTTGAGGCAGCAAGAACTCTTTGCCGCTCACCTCCACTCAAGGCACCTATTCTTCTTTTAGCAAAGATTTTAAGCGAGTCAGGCACTTTAGAAATTCCGGAGAGAGCAAGTGTTTCGCCAACAGTCAAGGTTGGGAAACAGTTGTCGCGAGACCGCAGCAGCGATAGTCCTAGTTTCGCTCGCTGCCATGCTGGAGCCGATGCGACGGACTTGCCATTCAGCAATATCTGTCCTCCAGAAATTGGCAACAATCCTGCGATAGCCTCAAGCAAAGTTGTCTTTCCCCAACCATTTGGCGCATGCAAAACAGCAACCTGTCCTTTACACAACTTGAAAGACACACCTCGGATGGTTCCATCTTCGGTGGTTTCGCCAATTATTAGCCTGGTTCCTCTATGTACAACAAGGTCCTTCACCTCCAGAACGGGTAACCTCTGCTCGCTGTCAGGAGGAACAATTGTGGAGAGAACAGCTTGTTGTGCCAATGACGCATTGGAAACACATCCGGCGGTTGTGACGAATTGCTGCAATACTTGCTGAAAGTCTTCTGTGGATGACTTGTTGATATCGCACTGCACCGCAGTCGGTGCTTCTCTGTGTATGGTGCCCTGGTTTAGTGTCCAGACAGTTGTTGCAATATTCAAAATGTGCGGGATGTTGAATATGTGTTCGACAATGACAAGAGTTACCTTTCCTGAAGCAGTTAGTTGCTTAAGCAACGCCAGCACTTCCTTCATGCCGATTGCATCAAGTCCAGATAGTGGCTCATCAAGAAAGAGGATCTTTGCACCCGCCTCGATAGCCCTTGCGATAGCAACTCGTTTGGACTGCCCTAACGAAATCTTGTCAGCACCTCTGTCCTCAAGTCCGGACAACCCGAGGTTGCTCAGCATCGCTTCTGACTCTCTTGCCGTCTGTTTCTCTTGCTGTTGCCATGTGTGTCCACGCAGGAGTGCCCAGGCAGGGTTCTCACCAATTTGATCTGGTTGGGCAACAGATATGTTATCGCGGAGGGTCAGCGAATTGAAGAGTCGAACTTCCTGCCACATCCGTCCAATTCCTTCCCGGGACAGTCGCTCAGGCGTGAAGTGATTGAACGGATTGAGATTTGTCCACCAAGGTGCCGGGAAGTGGAATGTCTCGTTGTTGCTGTTAACTGAAGTCTCGATGGTGCCGGAGTCTGCATTAAGGTTGCCTGTAAGGATATTGAGCAGCGTTGTCTTGCCTGCGCCATTGTCCCCTCGAAGCAGCACTATTTCGCCCTGGTGCAATTCGACCGATACATCATCCAAAACGACCTGTCCACCGAATGCCTTGCGCAGCTTCGTGATGCTGAGAGCCACACTGCCCCTTTGTGCTGGTGCAGCATTGGCAGCAGAGTTTGGAAGCATGCTTCTATCCATTGGTCTGCTCCACTTTGCGGTTATCGATCATAGTCGGTATCGTCTTCATGTTCGCCTATTCCATACGATAATTGCCTGCGAGACCCTGGGGTCTGTAGTGCATCATCAGGATCAGCACCAGTCCATAAATCAACAATCGCAGATTAGAAGCTATTGCATCGGGGATGGCAACGAAGCGCAAAAGCTCGGGAATGGCAATAAGCACAAGTGCACCGACCAGAGGACCACGAACATTGCCCAAGCCACCGACAAGGACCATGCACAGCACAAGCATAGACTCGTCCAGGGAGGCGACTGTCGGGTCGATATAGTTGACATAAGATGCATACAAAGCTCCACCCAAAGCTGCCAATCCGCAAGAAATGGCAATTGCTTGTACTTTGGCTAAACGTACGTTCTTACCCAAACCCCTGCTTGCCAATTCATCATCGCGCATTGATTGCAGCAGTCTTGCCCAGGGGGACAGAAGGAGCAGGCGCGAAAGCAAAAGGCAGGTTATAAGCATCGTTCCGGCAAGCGCTGCCGTACTGGCAATGTCCGCAATGTGCATGCCTAACAAAGTTGGTTTTGGTATACTGGACAATCCAAATGTTCCGTTTGTAAGATTCGCCCAGCTACCTGGCTCGGACCCTGTCGTTGTCCAGTTTTGGAAGAGGCTGAAAAACATCTGTTGCACAGCCAGCGAAATGAGAATAAAGGAATCGCCTTTTAAGCGCCACGCGGGCAAGGAAATTGCCAGACTCATAACTGAGGCAACTATGGCAGAAAGCAACACTGCTGGTATAAAATCCAGTCCCAATTTAGTTGTAGCAAGAGCGTATGTGTAGCAACCAATTGCAAAGTAGCTGGCATGCGCCATGGTCAACAGACCACAATAGCCACTGACAATGTTGAGACTGATGGCTACAATGCCATAGATACTTAGATAAATAAGCAGGTGTAAAGCGTAGTTCATGCAGCAGCCTCCAAACGGAAGCGGCAACCAAGCAGACCATCAGGACGAACAAGAAGTACTAACGCAAGAATGCCAAAAGTGAAAGCTTCTGCCCACTGGGCAGAGAGCCACCACACGATCAGGCAACGCACTACGCCAAGGATAATTGCACCTGCGAGTGGACCGGCAAACGATTGGCGACCTCCAACTATGACAGCCACTACCGCCAGAAGAATAGAGCTGAGACCTCCATGAGCATCAAAGCCTATGTCGTAAGCAACGAGAAGTGAGCTTACAGAGCAGAGAAAGCCTGACACGCCAAAGCTCGTCATGCGCATAGCGTGCAAGTTGTGACCACGCAAGGCAAATTCAGCAGGATTGTCTGCCATAGCGCGGAAGAGAAGTCCAACTTTGCTGCGACAGAGCCAGACATAGTAGGCGACGAGCAGGCTGGAAGCAATGACAAAAGAGATCTCTTGAGTCTGGGTTAAGATGACTGAGGATAAGTGTTGTACATTGTCGAGCCCGGTGCGCAGCACCTTTGTTTCATTGCCCCAGCAGATGGCTGCCATCTGTGTAACAACGATATAGATTCCCAGAGACGAAATCAGATGTGCTCCAGATGAGGCACGTTTTGCTTCCAGTATCTGGTGATTGAAGAATTCGCAGCCAAGTGAAAGGACGGTTCCAGTAAGAATTGCCGCCAGCATGGCGATGTAAAAAGGCATCGAGCACTGCAGGCATGCCAGAGCTATGAAGGGTACTAGTGTGTACACTGCACCCAGGGCAAGGTAAAAGACCCGAGTTGGCAAATATACTGTTGCAAACGCCACCGACAGGAGCGCTAGCGATAGGCCGGTTATTATCCCGTTTATAAGAATCTGCATATAACCTTTAATTTGTGGATGCGGCGCAAAATTTGAAGCCTCCGCTTCCAGATAGTCTTTGTTTATACCTCTTCTCTGGCAGTATAAGAGGATATTTTCCGGTACAACAAGACGGTTTTCCCCCTCCTTCCCTGCTGATGGATAGTCCCGCGCATACTGCAGAAGTCATGGAATTCGCAAACTGTGTGACTTCTATGACTAAGGCTTTAGCTTACATTTTTATGAGGGCATTTTAGAAACAGTGCTATTTAATCAAAAAAGATAGCCGCTAAAGATAGTAGGATGGAACAGCTTGTGAGAGAAGCGTCGATTTGTGAATCTAATTCGGCTACAATACCTGTCGTTCAATTGATGGAGTAAACTCGTGTCTGACTCACATTCTGATAACTTGGGCGAGCTTGCCGGCGATTTCAAAGCACAACTACGCTCTCTGGAAGCTAGACTGTCGCAGCTTGAGCAAGCAGTCTATCGCCTGGCACCGCCTGAGATGCAGTATTCAGCTCAGCTGGACAATCTACAGCAGTGTGCGGCTGATGAAGACCAATTGCAAAGTAGCTCTGAAAGCGTCAATGATATCGCGCCATCGCCTGATGTCAGACACGAGACCAATTGCAAAGCGGAATCGGTCGTGCTATCGAAGGACAGACACAAAGGGATTGCAGAGAGAACGCCTGTTACTGAAGGTCAAATACCAGGTGGTAGTCAAACTGTTTCTGACGCTCCTGGCAATGGTGATAGGGGACAGACTGGAGATAGTGTTGCAGCGGGTTTCGCTTTAGATAAGAAGCTGCTGCCACCCCAAGACCTCCGAGAACCGTCTCCTGCAGGAGTAGGGCTGGAAGCCACAATTGGCTCTTACTGGCTTAATCGCATCGGATTGCTGGCGCTGTTAATCGGCATTATCTCGCTGTTACTATACTCGTTTCAATATTTTGGCGCCGGACTGAAGATTTCCTTCGGGTTTGTATTAGCTGCAGCGCTCATTTACTTGAGCAGATCATCCTGGCTGAGCGGCAGGTCGTGGTTTGCCCATGGACTAAATGCGCTGGGATGGTCAATAGCCTTCTTCTCCGGTTATGCCATGTATTTCGTACCTGACCTTAAACTCTTCAGTTCTGTGCTCTTAGAACTTGTGATCTTGTCTGGGGTGGCTGCAGGAGCTATGTATGACGCCATACGATACAAGTCTGAGTTTACAGCATCTCTGAGCATGATTCTGGCTACTGTCTCAATCTGCCTTGCCGCTTCTAGCGTCAATTCTTTTGCTGGACTGCTCATAGTGATAGCAGCGGCGGCATGCGTCTGTGTCCGGCAGAGATGGTATTCTCTGCTGCTCAATGCAACAGTGACATTCTACGCTGCTTTTTTGCTTCTCTATGCAACCGATCCATCTTACGGTTTTCACCTGGGGACCTGGCAAGCATTACACCCTCGCTCGGACGGCTCTCTGGCTGTTTCCCTGTTTGCAGGATGGTTTGTTGTTCACCTGGCAAGTTATTTTGCCAGGCAAGTGCCCGATTCGCTGCGCAACAGACTGGTAGTGTCCTCAACGCTCAATGCTTTATGTGCCTCGTCTTTTTTGTCCCTTATACTTCAGCCGTTATTGTTTTGGTATGGAGTCTCTGAATACGTAGTGGCTAATGCAGCTCTCGGCTCAATTTACCTGATTACAGCAATATTGTTCAAACGAAGAGGTGCCGAGAATCTCTCAACACTGCACCTGCTCATCGGTCTTTCTTTCATCAATATTGCCATATGGGGCAGATTTACCGGCATTATCAATGCGGTGCTGGATGTGATCCAGCTTGGATTATTGACGATGATCGGCTTGCGTTTCAGAATCAAGGCGTTCACATGGTTCGCCGTTGCTTTAGCAATAGTGACTCTCCTGGAAGCAGTTCAGAACGGCTGGGTGATTGGTTTGTTGGCTGGGAGCGTCTACGCAGCTGTGGCTTATTTGTATCGCACCTACCCTTACAACGATGAGCAAAGCAAAAAGACGTACAGGCGGTTCAGTAATTTCTATTTCACGCTTGCCAACCTAATTGCTGCCAATGTTATTAGCATACTGACTCAGATAGGTTGGGGGTGGCAAGTAGTTCTCTGGCTGGTTCAGACACTAGCGAATTCAGCAGTCCTTCTGAGGACGCGCGACCAGTACATCGGAGTCGTCACTGTGATACTGCTGATATTCAACATCGTAGGTTGGTTAGTAGTAACATCAGCAGAAGTCGGTTATGGGACTCCAATGTTACTAGCCATTCTTATTCTTTACGGATTTGCTGAGTATTGCAGAAATCTCCATTTGCAGAATCCCGAGCCAACGGAACAAAACCTCAAGAATGTATATGGAGTGTTCGCCACTGTTTTGCTCACAGTCCTCATTCTGAAAAGTGTTCCAGGGCTATGGCTGTCGCTGGCAACTGGTATAGAAGGAATGGCTCTTGTCGCCGCTGGTTTTACTATTAGAGAGAGGATGTTGCGGATATCCGGACTGATCATATTTGCTATCATGGCTGTTCATCTGCTGTTCTTTGATCTTGCCTCGGCTTCAACAATTGCTCGTATCATCTCGTTTATTGCTACCGGATTTCTTCTAGTTGGCTGCTCCTATGTCTACGGATGGTTTAGCAAGAGTCTCTCCATCCCGGACAAAACTTCCTCCAACTTGCCTGTATCTGACGGCACGACTAAACTGGACGATTCCTTGCCAAACTAAACTCTTTTCTTATCCGGCTAATTCCGGGGCTGGTTCGAGCGCGGCTGCAGGTAGTCCGTGGCTGGCTTTCGTGTACTCTTCGAAGTTGGACAGTATTTGAGTGCGGAATGTCTCCACTGCTGAAATCTTCAATCTAAGAGCTGGTCCGTCTGCAGATTGAGAGCTTAATTGTCCTGCCTCAGTGTAAAGTCGTTTGAGCTCTCGTTCGATGACTTCATCAACCACATCGCAGGCCGCAGATAGATCCATATCGGCAATATTCAACTTCCCATTTTGCGATACTGTTGGTGATTTCTTACAGGAAGCCTGTTGCTGATCATACCCGACTGCTAAATTCTTTCCCAGTGCAAGAGTGCCTGTCTGACTGGCAAACAGTTCGGAGTCTTCCATGACTCCACTGGCTACGCGAATCAGATCGCCAAAGAGTTCCTTGGCAAGGTGTGGAATTGCTTCAGTCGGTGCAACTTCGCCGGCAATTGTCCAGCTAGCATGGACATCTGATCGAACCATCTCCATGAATGGAGAGCACTCTGCATCACTGAGCTGGTCACTGCAGAATGCTAGTACCATACTTGCAGGCATGAGAAATACTGATACCTTCCCGTCTCTGCCTCTTACTATTAGCGCCCATTCTCGAGTAGTGATGCGTCCTTGATATGTCTTTGTGACCGGACGATACCAGAGTTCGTCGGTCCTCTTTTCGCGCACTGTGGGTCTTTCGCAGGAGACTAGAAGGTCTGTGCCGGCGGCTGTCTTGTTGAACTCGAATGTCAAGTGAACAAATTGATTGAAAATTGCGTCCATCCATGATACTTCTTCCTCAAAGATGGATAGTGGGGTGTTTGCTTGTGCGGTGTTGGATGGAGTCTCTGCTTGAGGCGCAAGATCTCTAAGCCAGCGCACTGTCTCCTGACCGCGACGTGGTTTAAGTGCATTAAGTATCTCTCTTGAGGCGCTAGACACATTGAATTCAGGTGATACTGTGGCTAAGACGTCTATCGTCTCTTGTTCCTGGAATTTTTCAGGTTCCTCTTGCTTGGCTGTGACAAACTTGCCTGATGCCCAAAGATTACCAAATCGTCCCATGGTTATTACTCCTGGAGATCCCTGAGGAAGCTTCTTCCTATTATAATCAGTCTCTGGCAACTTAGGGCAGCAGAGTGCCGTCAATATCACCACTTGATCACTTATTTGCGAGGTTAGCAACCGAAAATGCCTGAACCATCGGCTCTGGGGACGGAGAGCGACAAGAAGTATTGCCCTAAATGTTATGGGCAGTTTGAAGGATCACTCAATGTGTGTCCTGACGATGGCACACAGCTAAGACACCCGAAGAATGATCCGCTCATCGGCAAAGTTTTTGCTGATCGTTATGAAATTCAATCAGTGCTGGGCGTTGGTGGCATGAGTATTGTTTATAAGGCGAAACATCGTTTAATGAATAGAAGTGTTGCTATCAAAATGCTCCACAAGAGTTTCAAGGAGGACATCCAGGCGCTCGAGCGATTTAAGCTGGAAGCTGAGGCGGCAAGTTCGCTCAGCCATCAAAACGTCATTACTGTATATGATTTTGGTGTGACACCTGATGGTGAGCCATTTTTTGTTATGGATTGTCTGGAAGGCGAAAGCTTGCATGAGCTGATCCAACGCAAAGGACGGCTCGGTTATGAACGAGCGCTCCCAGTTTTTATTCAAATATGCGATGGGTTGGATGCTGCACATAAGAAGGGGATTGTTCACCGTGACCTCAAACCAGCTAATGTCGTACTGATTACACCTGGCGATGGAACTGAATTTGTTAAGCTGGTCGACTTTGGTATTGCCAAGATGTTGCCACAGGCAGGTCGAGAGCAGCAAAATTTGACTCGTACAGGGGAGGTCTTTGGAAGCCCAATTTGCATGAGCCCTGAACAATGCCTGGGCAAGCCGCTTGATGGACGAACAGATATTTATGCTCTTGGCTGTTTGATGTATGAGACGCTTACTGGAACTCCTCCCTTCATGGGGGATAGCTTCCTGGTGACAATGAATAAGCATGTTGGTGAGGCACCAAAAGCGATGCGTCAGGTTGCACCGGAGGCAACAATTCCACCAGAACTGGAAGAGCTGGTGCTGCGTTGCATGGCGAAGAGCCCTGACGATCGCTGCCAATCTGCAGGCGAAGTGGGTGAGATTCTTGCCGGCATTGCTATGAAACATTTTGGCTCAAGCGGGCGGCATGCCAGCAACATTAGCACCAGGCGGGCGGTAATTACTCATGCCCGCTTCAAACCTTCTGTGTCCTTAATCGTAGCTGTAGTTGTTGCAAGTCTTTTGATTGGTGGTGGCTGTTTCTGTACTTTCTGGCCAGGACCTGTTGATGATAGTGGCAGCCCGCTAAACAAGATTGGCTGGCAGATCTTGATGTCTGATGCTCACACTGCTATCCAGGATCAAAACTTTGTTTCTGCCGAAAGCAAACTTCAAGCTGCTGAGTCAAGAGCACGCACATTTGGAGACAACCAGAACAGGTTGGAGCAAACACTGAGAATCAAGGCTGAGCTTTATGGCCAATGGGATGGTCATGCAGAAGATCTGGAGAAAACAAACAATGAAATTGTTGCAATCCAGGTGGACAGATTAAGACGGGAACTGCAGATACAGCTGAAATTGCTTGATTCTCTTTCTCAACCAACAACTTCGGCTGTTCATGAAAGCAGTACGAGGTTGATAGCAGAGGCTCAGATACCAAGCATCCTTTCAACATCGGACAAACTGTATGGTAGAGCGCTTTATTCAGAGCAAGAGCAGTTGTTGCGCAAAACTTTTGATGTAGAGAAGAAGTTGCTTGGCAGTGAGTCTGTTTCCGTGGCGAAACTTGCCACCAAACTGTCTGAGTGCCTTATTGCACAAAGAACGTTTGTGCCAGTGCGTCCCTTTCTTGTCGATGCTTGCCGGATTTACAAGCACCATCTCAGTGAAAATCCAGCACAATATGTGCAGACGTTGAGCCAGCTTGCGCAGTTCGATCTGGATCAAAGCGATTTCAAGGCTGCCGAGTCTGAGTTGGCAGAAGCTCTGCTCGTTGCCAGAAAACTCCTGGGACACAGAGATACTCTCGTTTTGTGCCTGCGCAGTTACTCGGATCTGTTGAGACAGACAAACCGGAAAGAGGAATCGCAGCGACTGTTGCAAGAGGCGGATGTGCTTGAGAAGTTGCCCAAGAGGGCTGAGAGCAAATAACATGTTCGCAACCATTCTTCCGTATTTGGTGTTTAGTAACATTGCTCCCAATCGAAATGGCATTTTGTTTCCTTCAATACTGCACTTGCATAGTGCGAGTTGCGCAGGTTATTGAACAGACAAGTGCAGAAGCAAAATAATATTTTCTCGTAATGAGATAAGCAGCTTAGTAAGTCACAATCATGAGGTCAAACCACAGATGAGCCAGGTACTACCGATTAAGATCATTGTATTGTTTCTTTGCCTGTGCTTGTGCTCTGCATCTGTGCCGGCAGCAACTGCTGGTGAAAGTACACTGCCTGCGCAGTATCAGGAGCATATGAATCCTGATGTTGCTGCGAAATATCAGTACACTGAAGATGGAGAATACAGCAATGTCCTTCATCTTCCAACATACGAGTGGAGCCCGGCAGGAGTGCCGCTCAAGGCTATGGTTATGGGGATTCATGGACTGACTTTACACGGACGCCGGTTCAGAGTGTTGGCACGAACATTGGCTGTCAACGGTGTAGATTTTGTATCCCTCGACATGCGAGGTTTCGGGCGGTGCTATTTTGATGAGAAGAAACAGTTCAGCACCACTGATGACGATAAGAGCAAAGTCAATTATGAGAAGAGCTATGATGAGATCGTGCAACTGGCTAAGCTCATGAAAGCAAAACATCCTGGAGTGCGGCTTATTGCCATGGGGGAAAGTTTGGGCTGCTCTTTCTGTGTGCGCCTTGCTGCGGAGCATCACGATCTGGTGGATGTCCTGATTCTTTCAGCTCCTGCTGTTCGCATTAACAGAAGGATGTATACAGGTCATGGAACAGTGATGCAGGCGATTAGAGCAGTTTTCGTGCCGCGTTACGAAGTAGATATGCACTCATTCCTTGTTAATCTGGTTTCTACAAGAGAAGAAGTTGTGAACGAAATGCTGGATGATCCGTTGATTGTGAAGCACCTTTCGTTAGGAGCGCTCTTGTCGACCGACAGGTTTGTATCCCAGACTGCACGATGGGGTAAAGGGACAAGGCCAAATTTACCAGTCCTCATTGTGCAGGGTAGCCGGGATGGTTGCGTCGCTGCTAAGCATGTCACTGAGCTTATGAACAACATGTCATCTGATGATCAAACTCTGGCCTGGCGTGGGAGTTATGGGCACCTGCAGCTTGAGACCTCATTTATGCGTGTGATGGTAATAGATGCAGTTGTGGATTTCTTGCGAAACCACGGACATGCAAACGAGTCTAAGCTGCTTGAGGTCCAGCAGCAGGTTGTTGACCTGGGCGGGACAATGGTGAATTGAGAAAGTTCAAGGCAGGGCAATGATTAATTCTCAAGTCAGATCTATGGAAATGCAATAAGTCTGTTGTAGCCAGTCAAATGGACGTAGTTGCCTTGCCTGGACATAGTCACTATGACTGACAGGGTGTACGATCATTTTATGTGGAGAGGGGGCTGTGGGTTTGGGTGTAGTCAAGTGAGCGTTGATAACAGGGGTGGTTCATCATGAGCTCTGGCGAAGGCGATCAACCGCGATTGTCACGTCAGTGTCAGGCTTGTGGGCGGCAGTTTGCTGAGTGCGTTGCTGCCTGTCCTCATGACGGGACAATGTTAATTCCCATTGCTGTGGACCCTTTCATTGGCACTGTTCTTGCTGATCGTTACGAGATTCTTGACTTGCTCGGCACCGGTGGCATGGGCACAGTCTATAAAGGCAGACATGTGTTGATGAAGCGCCTGGTGGCAGTCAAAATCTTGCATGCTCATCTGGTTGCAAGCGCTCGCAGTCTCCAGCGTTTTCAATATGAAGCCCAGGCTGCCAGCCATCTCAGTCACCAGAATATCGTTGGCATGCATGATTTTGGCATGACATCGCTGGGTCAGCCTTACCTGGTTATGGATTATCTGGAAGGGAGGTTGCTTGCAGAGGAGATTGGATTTCATGGATTCCTGAGCGTAGAGCGTGCTGTCCCAATCTTTCTGCAAATTTGCGAAGCTCTTGGGCATGCTCACCATAAGGGTGTCCTGCACCGGGATTTGAAGCCGGGGAATATAGTTTTACTTGACAGCGATGAGCAACACGATCTCGTCAAAATAGTGGATTTCGGTATTGCCAAACTGCTGCCGGAAAGCGGAGAAGATGAACTGCACCTTACCCAGACTGGTGAAGTGTTTGGTAGTCCGCTGTATATGAGCCCCGAGCAGTGTGTCGGTCACGATCTGGACACACGTGCAGACATTTATATGCTCGGCTGTGTCATGTACGAGACTCTGACTGGAAAACCACCGATTGTAGGGGCTACCGTCTTTCAAACAATGAATATGCATCTATACGAGTCTCCGCGGCCAATGAGCTCCACTAATCCTCATATCTTGGTGCCGGAGCAGCTTGAGTCAATTGTTCTCAAGGCGTTAGCCAAAGATAGAAATAGTCGCCATGCTTCAATGTTAGAGCTTCGTGATGAGTTGCGACATTTCAGCGTTCAATTGTCAGGTCAAATAAAGACAGATGGACCATTGCAACAGCCAGATAGTCGACCTCCCGGTCAGGTGAAGGCAAGTACATCACAAGATCATTCGACCAGTGACCGATCCGGTCAGGTAAAAGCAGCTGCGGCAGGCAAGCAGCTTGAAGCAATCGCATCCGATGTGTCACGCGTAGCTGGAGAGGTGCTGCGGTCTGACGCACGCCCGGTTGGCTCTGCATCAACGCCGGCTGCTCCTTCCCGCTGGCGTGCAGGTACTGCTGCTGCCAAAACACGCCTTCTCCTGGTACTGTTTGGCGTGATTATCCTGTCGGTTGCAACAACGGCAGCAGTTTTGCACTTCTTTCCCGCCAGCCACCAGGATTCATTGAGCCAAAGTGATCTAATTCTCCAGTGGGAAAAGTTCAATCAAGACGGCGAGAAGCGGCTCGAGCAGGGACAGCTGGCTGAAGCGGAGAGCTCTTTCAGGGCAGCTCTGGCTCCTGCTTCAAAGCTAGATACGCCACAGCTCAGGCTTGCTCATTCGCTCAAGAACATGGGAGTGGTTTACGAAAAACTGCATAAGTATACCGAAGCAGAACTGGCTTGCGAGAAATCGCTGTCTATTAGAGCTGCAGCCAACAGCCTTGAAAGTCCTGACGTCCTTGAAAGCATGACTCATTTGGCCAATATTTATTCTCTTGAAGGGAAATATGAGTATGCGGAGTTTCAGTTAAGGAAGCTTTTGCCTATGGAAGAGATGATGTTTGGGGCTGACAGTGTAGACACGGCCAAAACACGTTTGAATCTGGCTAAAGTCCTGGGCTCACAAGGCAAGCTCAAGGAGGCAGATGCCCAGTATAAAAAGGCCTTGCCTATCGTTGAGCGGAGCTCTGGTCCTAACCAGTACACTGGTGTGGTTACTGTAGCGCTGCATAAGTATTCACAAGCTCAGCTGGCTCTGGAAAAAGCTCTTGCTGTCAGGTCGGCAAGACAGGCAGCAGTAGATAAGGATGCAGTCGAAAAGATGAGAAAGCTGGCCGATATTTATCTGCTTGAGCAAAACTATCCTCTTGCTGAATTCAAGTTCAGAGCGCTTTTGCCTTTAGAAGAAAAGCTGTTTGGGGCTGACAGCCTGGAAGTGGCTGCAGTGCGTTTAAATGTGGCTATTAGCTGTGTTGGTCAGCGGCAGTTTGATGAAGCTGATGAGCAATATAGACTGGTAGTGCCTGTCGTGAAAAAGAATGCTGCTGTGGCCTGGCACCGGTTGGCGCCGTTGCTTGAATCATATGCCGAACAGCTGTCCAGGTCGGGCGAGAGAGCGCTTGCAGATCAAGTATTGGTTTTGCTAACTTCTCTGCGTATTGATAGCAACGGGTGACCAGTGGGAGAACACCAGCTGTTACCCGTGATTTCGCATAGTTTCAGCCCAGTTGATTCGATAACAACCACCTGCCAGCTCTACCCAGACCAGCTGGCGTACAGGCGTTCCGCGCACATGATGATAAAGCAGCGCTGCTCGCTCATAAAATCCTCTGGTGTGAAATGTGTTGGGAAAGCCCCAGCTTACTACATCTAGATGGTGGCAGAGTTCGTGGCAAAGAGTACTGAGCAGCGTGCCGAAAGAGGTTGGCTTCTGAATGATGGCAGTGCGCATCCACAAGCGTATGCAGGCTGTCTCCAGTGTGTAGTCTCCAAACAGCTCATAGCTGGAAGTCTCTGTGACCCTGTGCGGGCGCGCACCCAGAACTTTTATTTTTGCTGCTTTTACGGCGTAGGCAGCAGCAAAAGCTGCAGAAATGGCGTTGGACTCCAGTTGAATAAGTCGGAGATCTTCTTGTGACAACGCATTTCGGAGTCTCACAGATAGTGTGCGCAAAGGCTCCATTGGAGGCAGGTTAATGGTGCGCAGATCGTTGCTGCGCAGGTACTCCTCTTTGTGCAACTTATTGCGGGGCAGTTTATCTGTAATCATAGACAACCTCGATGACTATTGATAGGACCCAAGGTCTATATACAGCCAGGGGAGGACAGTAATGCATCGCCACCGACTGCGCGACAGACTATTCGGGTATAGAGATAACTTGCATGAGCTCAAGGAGGAGCTGGTCAATCTCAGCAATCAGGGCATCCAAATCATCTAGCATGGCAGCACGGGTTGCCAATAAGTCGATATTGACTACCTGATGTCGAGGATGGGCTGCGGCAAGTTGTTGCAGATATGCTTTAGAGCCCGGTTGATTAGGATCCTTGAGGCGCCCGAGGTTGATCCAGACATTTGACAGGTGCTGTCGCCGCGTTAATCCGTCTGTTGACCCTGGAGGGACAGCACTTAAGAACTTCCAGACTGTGGGAGGACATTCATACTCTGGCACCGGTGCCAGATCGAAAAATTTGGCAAGCATATTAGGATCGCTTTCAAATGTCTTTTGTCCACCAGCCTGCTGTCGCATGGCAAGCAGGGACAGTCCTGTCTGCAGTCCGCCGCCGATAGTCTCGATTATATTGCCGGCTTTGTCGAGATTAACCATGTGCACAGGAATTTGAAAGGAACCGCCTGTAATCTCTGCCATTCCGCCGCCTACAAAATTGGCAATACTGTTGAGCATAATTTTGTGGTCGCGGCGGACGCTGAGGTAGGCTGCCAGTTCGTTGGACTCGCATATCTGTCTGTTAATTGCAGCACTTGCTCCTCGCACTTCAAGCATAGTCACTAGCACTTTTTCAGTCAGTCTCTGCTTAACTAAAAGTTCTTCATACCCAGGCGTGTGCTCGCTGGCAGTAGCTGTCTTGCTGCGAAACTCCATAAGTTTTTGCAGGAGTGCAGTTGTGCCCATCTGTTCGACCAGCTGCTTGCACGAAGCAGACAGTGTTGTCAGTGCTGAAGTGTTTGCTGAAGTGTTTGCTGAGGACTTCGCTGAGACAGCAGCTGTTGGTGGTGAACCGGCTGCTCTGGCTGGTTGGGCATGCCCCAAAGCTAGTTGAAAATTGAGCGATCTCTCCCAGGACTAAGCCTGGTATTGTTTTTGGTGACTAAACTAAAACCAATTGGAGAGACCGCATGAAGAAATCATCAAACAAAAAGTCTAAGAATGTCAACC
>CAILLX010000150.1 GCA_903835185.1 uncultured bacterium
AAAGGCCATCCTGACAACGCAATCTTTGGACTTTTGCCAAAGCCCAGTAAGCAAGGCAATCATCGAACAACATGGCGGCACAATAGGCGTGCTGAGCAAAGAAGGTCAAGGCAGCACCTTCTGGTTTAAATTACCTGTAAATCAACCGGTTAGTTCAGATCAGCGAAGCACCCTAGCTAGCACGCACCCATTTAGCCAGAGCCTAAAAGGTCGGCTTCGAGCGAGTCCAGTCCGAGCTCGATACGGGACCGCAACTGTTTGTGGTGAACGAGTTCAGGATCAGTTTTGATAAGGTCTATAGCTGCATGTCTTGCCTGCTCGAGTATTTCGGCATCAGTAACCAGATTTGCCAGCAAGAGATCTGGCAGCCCGCTCTGGCGTGTACCTAAAAACTCACCCGGTCCTCTCAATTCAAGATCTTTTTCAGCTACTACAAAGCCGTCGTTTGTCCTGGTCAAAATCTCCAAACGCTGTCTTGTCCCCTCCGACTTAAGCTCTGAGACTAAGAAGCAATAAGACTGATCCCCGCCGCGCCCAACACGTCCTCTCAGCTGGTGCAGTTGCGCCAGTCCGAAACGATCTGCATTTTCAATCACCATCACTGTAGCATTGGGGACATCGACACCAACCTCAATTACTGTAGTGGAGACAAGGATGTCCAGCTCTTTGCCACGGAACTTATCCATTACCTCCTCCTTCTCGGGCCCTTTCAGCCTGCCGTGCATTAAGCCAAGACGCAGATGGCTAAATACACCAGTTCTTAGCTTTTCATATTCTGCAGTTGCAGCCTTGGCAGAAAGAGTCTCCGACTCCTCGATAAGCGGAAAGACAATATATGCTTGCCTGCCCAGTTTGATCTGTTGATCAACTGCGTCCCATAACGTTTTCCTGCCAGACGGAGTTATTAGTTTTGTCTCAATCGGTTTCCGTCCTGGTGGCATCTCATCTATTTCAGAGAGATCCAGATCGCCATGATATGTCAGAGCAAGAGTTCTCGGAATTGGAGTAGCTGTCATTGTAAGCAGTTCGGGATTCTGCCCTTTAGCCTTAAGAGCAGCCCGTTGCTTGACACCAAAGCGGTGCTGCTCATCAATGATGATTAAGCCCAGATTGTGAAAATCGACACCTTCTGAGATAAGAGCATGAGTGCCTACCACTACATGAATCTGACCAGCAAGGAGATCTTGCTGGGTCTGGCGGCGCTCGCGCACCCCGTGCTTGCCGAGAAGGAGAGCACAACGCAATCCCAGCGGCGTCAGCCACTGCACAAATTGTCTGTAGTGCTGCTCAGCGAGAATCTCGGTAGGCGCCATCATAGCTGCCTGATAGCCATTTTCGAGAGCGACAAGAAAAGCCATAACAGCTACAACAGTCTTGCCAGATCCAACATCTCCTTGCACCAGACGTTGCATCGGTTTGTTTGAAGCCAGATCACACCTGATCTCAGTAAAAACCCGCTCTTGAGCACCGGTAAGCTGAAACGGTAGGTTTTCCCTAAAGCGCTGGAGAAGCCCGTCTGGTGATATCGCCAGTGCCAGTGCAGATTCATTCTCATTAGAATGATGCCGCCTGTACGCCAGATGCAATTGCATATTAAAAAGCTCGTCAAATACCAGCCTGTGTCGGGCCCGCTCCTGCTCTGACGGCTCTTCAGGAAAGTGAATATATTTGTATGCAGCAGCAAGATCCAACAAGTTATAACGCTGAATAATATCGCCTGGTAGCAAATCATCTATCTTGCTTGAATAATGCTCGAGAGCATTATGAATAATGTTGCGCAGGGTGCGCAGCGACAACCCTTCAGTTAAGCGATAGACCGGCACCAGGCGTCCTGTGTGTATGCTCTCCTGTTCATCACCGTCAAAAGCAGCACCATTGAGCAGCTCAATTTCAGCACCTTTGAGAGCCATCCTGTTGCTCCAGCGATCCCGCTCCACTATCCCGGAAGCAATCACCTGAGCCCCTTTCGGAAATTGCCCCTTGTATCTGTCTAGAAGGTACTTATTCGATTTCCCGCCAATAAAACGGGTCACATTAATGCTGCCAGAACCATCATTAATCACAATAGAAAGGATTGAGACATTGCCTTTGCGTGACACAAAAGCTCCGACTGAGCGAATAGCGCCTAAAATCGTCACTTCTTGTCCGGGCTGCAACTCGCTTATGCACAGCCTGTTAGCAAAATCAAGATGCCTTCGCGGGTAGTGGCGAAGGAGATCTTCCACAGTGAAGATATCCAGGCTTGCCAGCAGGTCAGCCAGTTTGGGTCCAATACCGCGCACAAATTTGACATCAATTGCTGAAAGCCCTTGATGCAGTCGCGTGTCAGGTTTAGTTTTATCTTGAGCGCCCGCAACAACTCTGCCGTACTCAGGTGTTGCCTGCAGTGACACAGACACATGATCTTCACTAACACTGCCTCTGACACTTTGGGAGTGGCAAGACACTTGCGGTCGACAATCGGCAGCTGGCTCAGGAGCCGGCTCTCTGCTCGCTTTAATTAAAACCAGCTTCTCTATTAAGTCTTCTGCTCTGTTAACTATAGAGATGCGAGTGGCCACATCCAGATTGGGATATTGCCTGAATAAGCCGCGGATAGTAGCCCATTTGGCATCAAGTGGATACCGCTTGCACAGTCGATCTGCAGCCTCCCGCATAAACCTGGAGAATGTAGAGCGCTTGCCTTGAAAATCCGAGAAACGTGCGCGTCGCTCCACTTGAATCGCGCGCCTGAGCGCCGACACTTCCACTTCATGGTTAGATCGGACGCAGCCCTCCATCCAAGCATCCCCGCTCCTGAGATACACCAGCGCATCTTACTTAAGATGTCGCATTTCATCTAAAAATGCAAACGCCAGTTTATTGCAGGCGATTCAAAATTAGCTTGCTTATAGCTTTTAGAGTGGCAAAAACTCCCAGCCCTTCCGAAGCTACCGCCTCGAAGCTTGGCACGCCACGCACATTCAGCTCTCGCTCCAGGCGTTCAATCGGCATGGCTGATGCCAGGTCACGCTTGTTGTACTGGAGAACCCAGGGGATATTGTCTAAAGTGAGACTATATTCAGCCAGATTATCGACCATATTTTGCAACGACTCAACGTTCTCTTTAGAGCGCATGGCATCCGAGTCAGCGACAAAGATAATGCCATCTACACCGTTTAAGATCAGCTTCCGGCTGGCATTGTATTCCACCTGTCCAGGCACTGTATAAAGAGAGAAACGGGTCTTAAAGCCTTGAACTGAACCGAGATCAAGAGGCAGGAAGTCAAAAAACAACGTCCGCTCCGTCTCGGTGGCCAGACTGATAAGCTCTCCCCTTGTCGTTGGAGCCAGCTGGCTGTGTATATATTTCAGATTGGTGGTCTTGCCACCAAGTCCGGTGCCATAGTAAACGATTTTGCAGTTAATCTCTCTCTGCGCGTAGTTTACGAGTGCCATCCTTGCGCCTCTACCCCAGCTCCTCTAGCTTTACCCCTTGTACCCCAACTTCAAACTGATATGACAGTTTACTATGAGTTAGTTACCATCTCGCAGGAGTTACAGGATTGCCGCCTGCCGGGAATTCACCATTACCGCTCCAACCCTTGATAACCTGCTTATAATCAGGTCTCCGTATTAGCTGTAGCTCAAAACTTAGACTACCACGATATAAGTCGCTTCAGCCAACTGACAAGTCCAAATATTGATTCAACTGTTTGTTACCATGACAATCTTAGGAATTCTCTAAAGCCTGGATCCCCATGATATAATCCCGCTCTGCAGGCATTGCAGACTTGCCGCACAAGCCAGGCACCCCGAAACCCTGGGGAAGCCAGACCATATCGTGGCATTAGGCAAAAATTGTTGTTTAACCGTCTTACCAAGAAGGCGTCCAGACAGAAATTGATGCCAACCAGCAAGGGTATTTGGAAGGAATAAAAGAGATGGCCAGACGTTGTGATGTTTGCGGGAAGGGTCCGATGACCGGATACAATTACACCTTCTTGCGTTCGCACTGGAACCCACACAACAAGCGCCGTTGGCTCCCCAACTTGCAGCCAATCAAAGCCCGGATAGGCACAGCTGTCAAACGGCTTAAAGTATGCACCTCTTGCATCAAAGCCGGTAAAGTTGCTCGCGTTGTCTAACCTATCCACAGTCAGACAAGCTGCTACTTGTTGCCCACGCTCTCAAGAGGCGGGAATATTTCAGTTTTGTCTCTTGACATACAGATAACCGTTTGCCCCTACTTCCGCGCCAACCCTCTGTGTCTATGATGATTGAGACAAGTTCGGGCAAGAATTTAGTGTATGTCCCGAGCTGACAGTATAAGGGTTTAGCATCCACTGGACATGCATCGCATAGGCTCTAATAGAGTCTTGCGTTG
>CAILLX010000151.1 GCA_903835185.1 uncultured bacterium
ACCAGATTCTCGGTAAAAAACAATAGTCTGAGCAAATGCGAATCTGCTCATTAGCATGTCAAGCGCCGATCGGACGTGTTCAGCTTTTATTGACTCTTATTGTCAGTTGGGATGTTGCGGAATCCCTGCGTGGGTAAGGGGGAATTCATTAGTGGTCTCAGAATGGTCTCAGTGGTCTCGGCTTGACACCGGTGCTGTGTTGGCACCAGAATTAGAGGCGTGAGCGGGGTTTGAGCGAATGTACGTGCATGTAATCTGCAGCGGGAAAGACAATAAGTACATTGCGATAACGACGCTGAGAGAATCCAGTTCGACTTGGATCGGAATGTCTGACTTGCGTAGCTGCTCGTTGATGACCTGCAGTACCAGCCCTTGTGGCATCATGCCCAAAGCTCACATGGAACCCTGCACCGATACGACCGTATATTGTAGGAAGTGCAATTGTTCTCGGGCTGGGATGCACTTTAATTTTAAGTGTGGCTATCAGTTATCACGAGGAAAATAGCGGAACTCATCTTTTCATCTAGGTTCTTATTGGACAAGGACTCCGCAGCCAGCCTTGTACTGCCAATGGTGCTCCTGTTCATTTAAATATTATTCGCCGTCATGAGGATGTTCATCAAATTCATTGCCCAATTTGTCCAGCAGGTGTCCGCACGTAACCGTTCCAGTAATTGCATTTGTCCCAGTCCTTGTGGTCGTGCTAAACAGTAGAGCATGACACAGCAGAAAAGAGAATGGCGGTGGCAAGCAAGGCGGTGTTTGCTGCAGCTTCACTTCGGACGTACATACTGGATGGGGGTTCCACCTCGAGATAGAAGTAGCATGGTGGCAGGCTTGCAACAGCCGTGACCCTTGAATTTCATACCATCTTTGGACCACTCTCCGCATTCGAATTTGCCGTCTGTTATCGATTGCCAGTCCATTTCTATGCTGCTTGAGATGGTAGAGTTCGCGGCAATCGCTGCGCGCTGCTGCTGACTGCAAGGCTGGCAATAATAATGCCTGTATTCTGGACTCATCACTAGTTCCTCTTGTTCAATGGCTCAAGTTATCAATAGCTTGAAACGCTGCTGATAACAGATACTATGCAAGGCAGCAAAATTGCAAATAGTGGACGAGAGTCTGCTTCGGTGCACCCTAAATCCGAATGTGCTAATTCGTTTGACTTCTCACGATTGCTGATTGCTGGTGGTCGGCGCATCGCCCCTGGACTGGATGTAATGTTCAACCGTTGTTCTGATGCGAACATTTAACCGTGTAATGGCATCAGCGTCGCTGCTCTTACCGGTACGAGGGAAAGCACAAATCCCGAGTAATGTAGCGTTCTCCTTATTCACAGTGTACATGGGCTTACCGTCACTGATACTTTCCTCTTGCTCAGCAGCCCACCAACACAAGATTTTGTAATCACCTGAAACAGCTTTGGCCAAAATGCGATGTGCCTTGAAATCCATCTGCTTGTCAGTGCAACCAACAACATCGAGCGCTGAGCTAAGATAGGCACCTAAAATGGCAGAACCTAATTCTCTGTGTTCGACATACTCGGGTTTGAAAGCTGTTGCGATCGCCATATTAATTCCTCAAAGTATATATATAGTGTACCAAGTATCTAGCACTTCATGGGAACTCAAATGTCCCAGATTGTAGAGGAGGGGTTTTCTGCCCTGAGCACACCGGGACCATTCGCGGTTCTTGAGACACTTTTGACTTTTCACCAGTTTAGCAGGAAGGGAGTAAAGTTGAGTCACTCCATCGCGCCACAGGGGAAAGGGTAATGTGGTCAAGTGATTAGGAGAGTCTGTAGCAAATACGAGTATTTTGTTCTTTGCCATTCCTCGATTCAGGCAAAGAATTGACACTCTTTTGTTCAGAAGCCATACTTGTTAAGACTGCTTCTTAATGCTGCTTTGCTCAGTTAAGGTTTGGGAAATTGCGAAATATAGTGCTGCCTGCAATTTCGTTGATTCTACTTTGTTGGCTGCATATGGCAGCATTTGCGCAGAAAGATTATGGCTCCATTCAAAACAGAGTGGGAATTACCGAGCATAACGATCCGGGGATGGAGATGAGTTTGCAGGCTCAGTTGTTCTGCTCATCCGGTACTTTCGATAAAGCAGAGCCGCTTTTCAAAGCAGCGCTTAAGTACTGGAGCCAGCACACTCCTGTCGATCCGGAAGCCCGTCCGCGGTGTCTCAACAATTTTGGACTTATGTATGCTGGTCAGGGCAAGTATGAACAAGCAGTCCCCCTGTACAGAGATTCGCTTGCGCTTTCGGGCAAGTCTTTGCCGCCAGATCATAACCTGGTGGTGCTGGCTACTGATAATCTGGCGCAGGCATATCGTGCTATGGGGAAGTATCAAGATGCCGAGCCGCTCTACAAAAAGGCGCTGGCTCTAGAAGAAAAGACAATGGTGCCGGACGATCAGGATCATGCCATTACTATGTTCAACCTGTCCTTACTGTACCTTCAGCAAAAGAGATACGCCGAGTGCGAGCCGCTTATGACTAGAAGCCTCTCTGTTCTCAAGACAACTCTGGGCGAGGACAATCCTGACTATCTCAATGTTTATAAGTACTATCCAGCGCTTCTACGCCAGACCGGACGGACTCCAGAAGCTGACAGGCTGGAAGAGGAGCTTGTGAAACGGTTGTCAGCCCACTAGTCATGTTTGTCTGGTTCTATCCATTGGCAAAACCCTACAACTGGTGTCTTGCTCAATGTTTTATTCTGTACGTTGAATAATAAGTGCATTGCGTCAGAGATCACGGCTGCGGTCTGGTCTAACTTAGTAAAGAGCGGCAGCATGGCTGCTCTCTCACGACAACTGGCAAGAGTGCCAGATGAAATGAGTCAAAAACTTGCCATTGTTCTTGCTAACAACTGCGCTGTAGTAGCTAGTTCTTCTTTGATTCTATGCCAGTCTTCTTACGGTTGTAACCTTTCACGACTTTCCCGTCTTTTCTGGTGTAGCTCTTTATTTCAACTGTCTCAGATGGCTTTTCGCTCTTGTCTTTTACATGTCGAGTGTATCCCTGCACGACGGTACCGTCCTTGCGGGTGTAACCTTTCACTTGCACATCCTTGGCTAGCGATAAGGTGGTTGTACAGAGCATCAGTACTAGTGCTAGAAATAGAGGGGCAATTTTCATCTGCAAGTTTCCTTTCATGTCCGGTGATAGTGATGAGGGCTGCAACAATTTTGCGCCCTTGACATCAAAGGGTGCTGCTACCTCTGCCCGATTAACGATCAATTAGAAAGAATTAGAGCAGGGCTTCTGCCCAGAATCGTTGAGAAGTAGCTTTGTGAGGTTAAGGACACCTAACACTCCAGTAGGTTGGAATAACTTGGTGAAATCTTGAAACTTGTTGGCACCGTTAATACACAACTTTTACAGCGGCGTGCGTTAATTAAGGGGTTGGACTCGGAAACAGTGAAGTAAACTGAGCGGTTTTCCAAGAGAACTGTGCGGTTAGTGATAATTGTTGCGTTGAAATAAGGCTGTCAGCAGATCTATGAATGTTCCTCGCAGTAAAAGTGTGCCGATAGGTGTTTGGGTTGGACTTGGGCTAGCCATAGCTATCGATACCGCTGTTCAACTTTCTTGGAAGTCTGCAGTACTGGCGGTGCCGCAGTCAGCAACTCTACTGGAAACGGCAGCTGTAACTTTAAGACAGCCTTTGTTCTATGCCGTTATAGTTATGTTTTTACTGCAGTTTCTCAACTGGATGCGCGTGCTTTCCAGGGTTGATCTGAGCTTCGCTCAACCTATTACTGCTGCCAGTTATGTGTCAGTCGCTGTTTTGTCAGCAGTGCTGTTCCATGAGAATGTTTATTTGTTCCGCTGCGTTGGTATCGCTTTCATCCTGCTTGGTGTCTGGTTTATAAGTCAGACGGACCACAACACCACCGAGGACGCAGCGGGAAGCCTGAGAGGAGAGCCGGCAACCGCAGTGGTGCCGGAGCAGCTTGGAGTTCGTTCAACTGCACAGAGTGAGGCGAGAAAGGATATATGAATGTCAAGCTCTTTGGTCTAATGCTAGTTTTGCTTGCAGTTACTTTCGAGTCGGTTGGACAACTGTTTTTGAAGAAGGGCGCCATTACCAACGGTATCAATCGCTGGGTTGCAATCGGCATTGCATTTCTTGTGGTGGAAGTATTCTTCTGGACGTCAGTATTACATAACATCGATTTGAGCATGGCTTACCCTATGGGCAGCTTAAGTTTCGTGGGTGTAACCTTGCTTTCAAGCTTTATCCTTAAAGAGAAGGTCAGCTTGAAACGCTGGCTTGGCGTAGGTCTTATTGTAGGTGGGACAACACTGGTAGGTGTGTTTTGAATAGCGAGCAGACAATTACAGTCCAGTGGGTAGATTCGGAGAAGGAGATTCCTGTCAACCTCTGGTGTAAGTGTTTCAGACCGGAATTGGAAGGACGCTTCTGGTACGCTTGTCTGGAGCATTGTGGAATTGAAGATCAGTTTCAATTTGCTTATGGACTGCTTTACCGTGGTTCCGAGCCAATAGGTATCGCTCCGACATTTCTAATGAATGTGCCGGTTGAGTTAATTGCACCACCGTTGCTAGTTAAATTGATCAGGTTGGTTCCCTTGATTGGTCAGCTATGCCCATTCCTGGTCTGTCAAAAGACTCTTTTTGTCGGATCACCATGTGCTGATGAGGGAACGATTGGATTGGTTCCTGGTGTCACATTGACTCAGGTGGTACCGCAGCTGCAGGATGCTCTCCAGAAGCGTGCGGCTGAGCTTAAAGCACCAATGATTGTCTGGAAGGATTTCTCTCAGAGCGATTGCCGCCAGCTCAAGCCTCTTTGTGCAAGCCATGGAATGTTTCGTGTGCCAAGTTATCCGGGGACCAGTCTGAGAATCCTGCCTGGCGGAATGGAAGAGTATTACAAAAATTTGAAAAGTTCACGAAGGCATAACCTGAAGAAAAAACTCAGGCGCAGTCAAGCATTAGCAGCACTTGACGTGGAGATTGTGCAGCGCCCTTCGCAGGAAGTCCTCGACGAGATCTTTGCCCTTTTCTGGCAAACATACGAGAAAGGGAAGACAAAATTCGAGCGGCTTAATATCAGGTTTTTCCAGTTGATTGCTGAGTATGATACGTCCTTCTTTGTACTCTTGCGTGACAGAGGCAACGGCAAACTGCTGTCTTTCATGCTCTGCTTCCATCTTGGTGAGCGTGTCATCAACAAGTTTGTCGGCTTCGATTATTCAGTTGCAGCAGACATTTACCTTTATGCTCGCTTATGGGATGCTGCTCTTGCCTGGGTCATTTCCACAGGTGTGCAAGAATTCCAGAGTGGACAAACAGGCTACAGGTCCAAGATTGATCTGGGTAACTATCTGATCCCGCTGACCAACTTTGGCAAACACAGCAACTCCATAATCAATTTTGTCTATGCGCAAATAGCCAGGACGATCAGCTGGAAAACAATTGATAGCGACCTTGAAGTCCATCTCAAGGCACATCCAGACAATGATTGCAGTCAGCGTGAAGATGCTTGCAGTGGTGACTAGCTTCGGCTAGTTTCCGATAGCTTTGAGATCCCTAATGACCCCTGCCTGTGCCTGAAGCAGCCTCTTCGTGAGCTGCCAGTATGGGATTTACTTTCAGCCCATCTTGTATGTCGTCAGATGGGTTGACGATGACCTGTGTTCCGAGAGAGATTCCCCTGGAGATCTCAACTTTACCGCCGAGATCTCGCCCGAGATTCACTTTGTGAATATGGACACGATTACTACCATCGACTGTATATATGAAACACCCATCTACACGAGTCTGAATGGCTGCGGCTGGGACAAGCGGAAGTCGAATACCGGAGGGAGATTGAAAATACACCTGAGCGTACATGCCGGGAAGAAGTTTGCGATCGTGATTAGAGATTTGAATCTCCACCTGCAAAGTTTTGGAGTCCGGATCAAGTCCACCGGCGATTCTAGCAACTTTGCCAGTGAACTCTTTGCCCGGGTAAGACTGGAGCTGCAACAAAGCTGTGTCGCCGACATGAACTGCCGGGACGTATTGCTCTGGGAGATAAACAAAGATGCGCATGATATCTGTTCTGCCCAGCTGGAATAGGATAGTATTGCTGGTGTTGCTGCCTGCGGTAATCAAGGCGCCGGCATCAACAATTCTTCTGGTGACGACACCGTTGAACAAGGCTCTTACTGTCTTGAAAGATCTGGTTGCTTCGTACTGGTCATGCTGTGCTTGAGCAGAGTCCATCGCGGCTTGTGCAACATGTACTGCAGCCCGGGCTGACTGAACTGCTGCCTGAGCCGATTTTTCTGCAGAGCGGGCTGCATCAAGATTGGCTATTCCAGCGTTCTTTTCCTGCATCTTGCTGTCGCGCTGTTCGAGGCTGACTGCTCCTTGCCCGGACAACTCTTTATAGCGCTCCACCTGAACAGCGTAAAACTGCAAATCTGTGGTTGCCTTGGATACATTGGCAGCTGCTGTTCGCTTATCTGCTTCTGCTTTATTGAGCGCTTCTCTAGTGTTGTCAAGATTGGCTTCTGCTTGCTCCACTGCGCTGGCTGCTGCTTGCACCTGCTTGTCGAGTTCTGGCGTATCAATTTCAGCCATCACCTGTCCTGTGTGGACAATATCGCCGATGTCGACATAACGGGTGCGCAGATAGCCGTTAACACGGGCGTAGACCGGCGCATCCTGAATGGATTGTGTAGTGCCAGGCAGAACAAACTCTTCTATAGCCGGGCTGCTGCGTACAGGCACGACTGATACTGGTGGAGCCTGAGTGAGCCGGGCTTGAGTGTGTCCGATCAGTGTGCGCTCCTGCACGATTCTTGGAATGGCTCCAAAGGCGATAAGGGCAGTCAATGTTGCTGTTGCAGCAATAATAAAGAGAACAGAGCTTGTCCCGTTCATAGTTGAAAATTTAGTTGATCCCCTCCAGGACTAGCCTGGTAAGGTTTTGGTTACAACAACAAAGCCACTTTTAAAGAGGATCAACTATGAAAAAATCATCCAACATTAGAGCCCTTCGCG
>CAILLX010000152.1 GCA_903835185.1 uncultured bacterium
GGTTGACATTCTTAGACTTTTTGTTTGATGATTTCTTCATGCGGTCTCTCCAATTGGTTTTAGTTTAGTCACCAAAAACAATACCAGGCTTAGTCCTGGGAGAGATCGCTCAATTTTCAACTAGCTTTGGGGCATGCCCCCTTTGGCCTTCGTCCTGGATTTTCTGTTTGTTTTTTCAATCGGGCTGGCTGCCTTCTGGCTGGAGGACACGACCGGACTGCAACTCATCTATTCAAGGCTGACAATGATTCTGGGAGGCATGATGATACCAGTGGATCTCTTTCCTGACAATTTAAGACCGTTGCTGGCATCCTTGCCGTTTTCCAGCATCGTTTACGGACCAGCCAGAATGTTCGTCAAGCCGGATGGCGAGTTTCTTCTTGCCCTGCTCTGCAATCAATGTATCGCCATCGGTGGACTCCTTATAGCTGTATCCATGATCTGGTCGATAGCAGCCAGGCGACTGTCTGCTCATGGAGGTTAGACAGATGTTTTCAGCATTGCCAAATTACCTGAGTCTTGCTGCTGCTTATGTGCGACTCAACTTCCGTTCACAGCTCGAATACCGCGGGGCCTTTCTTTCGCAAGTGGTTGCAATGTTCATCAACAACTGCATCTGGACAGTTTTCTGGTGCTTCTTTTTCCATCGCTTTCCGGTTCTGCGTGGCTGGACTCTCACCGACTACATCACTTTATGGGCTTTGTCAGCATCCGGCTTCGGACTGGCAGGGTCCTTCTTAGGCAACGGTTTGCACCTGGCACGAATAATTGCGCGAGGCGAGCTGGATTCGTGGTTGCTCTATCCACGCGCTCTATTGCCACATCTCTTGCTCGGCAAGATGAGCGCCACCGCAATCGGTGACGTGCTTTTTGGTTATGCAGTCTATCTCGTTATGGTGCGACCCGACCTGCAGCACTTCTTCATGTTCTGTGTTCTGACAGTTGCTGTTGCCACAGTCTTTGCCGGCTTCAACATAGCTTCAGGAAGTCTCTCATTCTATCTGGGCAACGCCGAAGCACTTTCAGAACAATGGTTGTTTGCCATGATCACTTTCTCCACTTATCCTGCCACCCTCTTCGAAGGTTCAATCAAGTTTGTTCTATTCACAATCATTCCGGCTGGATTCATAAGTTATCTACCTGTGGCGTCATTAAGACACCGCTCTTGTACAGAGGCAGCTCTTGCCTGCGCAGGAGCTCTAGTCGTACTGGCTGCCGGTGTCGCCATGTTCCATCATGGGCTCAGGCGCTACGAATCAGGCAATCTAATGGAGATGAGAGGATAACTGTATCTGGTATATCATCGCTTTTCCATAAATTAATTTCTGGTGTCAAACAATGTATATACCTGCTCAACAGGCACCATCAAATTAGTCTTTGAGTCCGCCCTAGTCGTGCAAGTTTTTTGCGGTGACATACACCAATGTAAAATTAATTCTGAAAGTCACAAGTAGTTGTCCCAAGAATGGCTCTCTCCAGCTTGCTCAGCTCTTCTTTGTACCCAGTGTAATCTTCAGCAGCTCTAGCTTGCAGCATGTACTGCCTCGCTTGCCGTTCATCGCCTTTTATACGATATGCAAGGCTCAAACCAGTCGCTATGTGAGCATCAACCGGTTGCAATCGGCTCAGGACGTCTATGGCTTTGTCCGGCATCTTCAGTCCGACATAAGCGAGCCCTACAAGTCCTGCATTAAGGTTGCTGGGGGATAGCTGATTGGCTTTGTTTGCGTCAGACAGCGCATTCTCAAAGTCGCCCTTCTCAAGCCTTGCTGTTGCCCTTCCTCTGTAACTCCAGTCAATATCAGGCTTCAGAGCAATCAGACTGTTATAGTCTTGGATTGCTTTATCATATAGCTCAAGTTCCAAATAGGCGCCGCCTCGATATATGTATGCCATTCCAAAGTCAGGTTTCATTGCAATCACTCGATTGCAGTCTTCGATCGCTTTGTCAAACTGCTCGAGCTGGTAATAAGCGTCGGCCCGTTTATAGTAAACATCTGCATTTTCAGGATCCTCAGAAAGAAGGCGATCGTATCTCTGTATGGAGTTGAACGCTACCGATTTGACAATTGCCTGCTCTTGCCCTTTATTCGCGGCTAGATGGATCAGCTCCGCCGCTCTATTTACATCCTTCGATACACCTACACCTTTCAGGTACATAACGCCAAGGAAGAATTGCGCATCCGTAAGTCCCTGTGCCGCGGCTTTCTCATACCAGTTGACAGCTTTGGCTGGGTCTTTGCCGGAACAGTCAGAAGGGTTGTAACATTTTGCGCCTATATTTAGCTGCGCAACTGGAGAGCCTCCTTCGGCAGCCTCGGCTGCTAGTTGCCAGGCTTTATGGGAGTCTTTGTCAACTCCCAGCCCGTGTTCATAAAGCATGCTAAGCCCGTACTGCGCATTGGGTCGCCCCTCATCGGCACGTTGAGCAAGCCCCACCATCAAGGCTAGTTTGCCAAGTTCTTGCGCTGCATCTTTATTCTCGGGCACCAGTGGAGCCCAACTACCGTCACATCCAACGCCGGACAGTTGTGCCAGAGCCTCGGCACAACCAGAGCCTGCAAGCGCTTTCAGCCGCTTTACCGCTTCCTCTTCATTGATCTGTACGTGCTTAGTACCCCAAACATAGCTCATCGCCTGCTCGTATCGCTTTTCACAATCGTCTTTTGCAGGCCTTGAACCAGCTGCAGAAGACGGTGCTCTGTCAGGGGTAGATCCAAATGCCAATTCACCAATCAAAACATTTGCACATACGGCAGTACAAATAGTTGCTGAAATGGATAGTCTTGAGAAGAGCCTCATAATTTTGTTCACGGTTAGCTGCCTCCAGGGCTACTTTTCGCCAAGCGGCGGTTCGTCTGGTGACGTGGGTAGTAGCGGAGCCGGTGGCTGCTCGCCAGGCGCTCCGCCAAGTGGCGGGGTGTCTTGTCCTCTCAGGCGGACATATGGTTTCTCGACTGGACCGCCTTCTGTTTGTGGCAGCAGGTTCTGCCCTTGAGCTGATGGTCCCGGGACTCCGCCGGATGGTGCACTCGGCGGCTGCGGAGGCTGCTCAACTTCCGGCTCGGCAGCGGGTGGCACCGCCCGTCTTATCATTGCGCGAACCTGGTCAGCCTTTTCGGCAGCGCGTAGACTGTTGGGATTGATGCGTGCAGCCTGGTCGTACAACTTGAGCGCTCCCGGCCAATCACCTTTCTTTGCGTAATTGTCTCCCTGTTGAATCTGGGAATTTGCCATCTTCGGGCGTAGATCCCCAAGAAATGGTTCCCAGTCGAGTCCCGTCCGCTCCGGACCGAAACCACGGCTGCCGAAGTGTTGCGTTCTAGGTCCATGTATCTTGCCTAAAAGCGCACAATCCCTTTGTGCCTCAAGCATCAGAGCTCTCCATCTCGCAATTACCGGCACCCATCTCAATGCGCCAAATGGATTACCAGAGGCCTCGGCCGCTGCCTGCGCGTCAGTCTGGTGCCACATTTGTTCGTAATATTGTGCGTCCTGGCACGGCCCGGCTATTGCCATCTGAGCAGAAATCAAAACTGCGGCAGCAATAACTGATGCGATCAGCCCGGTCTGCCTGTACTTGACAATAGGGTGGGCAAATTGATTTAGCTGATTCATTTTCGGAAAAACCGGTTGAGTGAGTGATAAGTTGAAAAGCATAAGGTTTGCCTGTGCATAGCAGATCAACGCTCTAAACTTTATATGCCCTGCCTTTTCATATGTTCAAGCATCTGATCAATAGAGTGCAGCATGGCTTCTTTAGAGTTGTAGCGAGGGCTCCAACCAAATTTGCGAATCTTGCTGGTATTAAGTTGCACAGCTGCTACATCTCCTGGACAGCGAAAGACACCTCCTGTGTACTGTATCTCCACATTCGGCAATCGCATCGCCTTGATTACAGACTCAGCTATCCAGCTGACAGGTATAGCATCAGTAGTTGTGACATTAAAAACGTTGATGCGATCCCTGACCATAGCCATGACAAAGAATATGGCGTTAAGAGCATCATCAACATGTATATACGAATTACACTGCGTACCATCGCCAGGAACCTTAAGCAACAACGGACTCTCTCTTAAGGCACAGATAAAATCGTACGCCATGCCGTGGGTCTGTCTTGCTCCAGCAACGTTGCCAAGACGGAATATGTAGCTGGTAATCCCACTCTGGGCAGCATAGGCCGAGATGAAGGACTCGGCTCCCAGCTTGCCGGCTCCATACATAGAGACAGGTTGCATCGGACCATAGTCTTCCCCGGTCTGCCGACCGCCACAATCACCATAGACATCCGAGCTTGACAGATAAACAATCTTTTTCACTGACGCTGCCCGGGCAGCCTCCAGGACATGATGTGTTGCTACAACACTTCCTTCAAGGTCAGCTGATGTCTCTTCCCGCTCGTTGCCAACATGCCGGCCTGCTGCAAAGTGATAAACAATGTCATGCCCACGTATCGATTCAGACAACAGAGGCAAGTCAAGAAGATCGCCGCGAACTATCTTAAAGCGCTCCGACGGAGCGATATGCTGCAATCTGCCGGTCTCGCTCGATGAAAAGTTGTCAAAAACGGTGACTGAATTAGCTGCACCCAGCAACAGCCGGTCTGCCATGCAGCTGCCTATAAAACCTGCCCCACCAGTAATAAATGCTTTCATTCAACTTCCCTCAAGCTGCCCGGCAGACCCGAACCTGCCATATCATCTCACACTGATCAATCAGCCGACCTCCTCATACCAGGCGGACATGTGAGAACTAGTGCAGGCGTTGGACAGCAGGCTTGGCGAGGCTCCACTTAATGGTAATCTTTTAGAAGCTGGTAGTCCCTCCAGGCAAATCGGCGGCATCTAATTGAAGGCACCGGCTCAAACGTCACATACCCAACGCACCTTGTCGCTGCTTGCCAAATCGGACTGACCAGACCAGTCAGGAGTACTCAATGAAATCAAGCCGGAGCCCGCTCAAAGGAAGAGTAAGAAGCAAGTCATGGGTGCGTGTACAAGGCGGACCTGTTCTGGCATGTATCGACATGGGAACCAACTCTTTCCATATGATTGTCTGCCAGGCCACTCCTGAGCGTAGTCATTTTGAAGTCATTACACGTGTTCGCGAAGCTGTACCGCTAATTCGTCGCTCGCTTTCAGCTCATTATATAGACGAAGAAGGAGTGCGCTCTGCAATACGCATCCTCAAAGATATGAAGCAGAAAGCACTACAACGTGGTGCCACAACAGTACTGGCGCTCGCTACCTCAGCAGTCAGAGAATCGGAGAATGGCGAAGCGGTTCTGGACAGAATCAGACAAGAACTGGATATTGAAGCCAAAATGATTTCGGGCAGGGAGGAGGCTCGCCTCATCTATCTTGGTGTTCTCTGGAGCATGCCTTCATTGTCAGGCAATTTTGGCATCGTCGACATAGGCGGCGGATCTTGCGAAATTATAGTAGGCAATCGCAAAGAGCGAGTCTTTTCTGAATCGTATAAGCTTGGTGCAGCCAGACTGACACAACGTTTCTTCGGCAAAGCCGCAGTAAGCGAAAATACAATTAAGAGTTTGCACGATGAAGTGGCAGGAGTGCTCAGACCGGCTGCCTGGAAAATAAATGAATTAGGTGGTGTCCCGCATTTAATCGGTACTTCAGGCACTCTGCAGGCTCTAGCCAGGCTCGATCATGAGAAGAGCGGGGAGGAAGAAGCCGATCTTCACGGTTATACACTTCAGTTGAGTAATCTTGCCGCTATAGTTGATGAAGTGGAGCACGCCGCTCTACACGGACGTAAAGTGGAAGGAATAAGCGCAGATCGCAACCAGACAATTCTGGCAGGCTCAGTTGTGGCCCTGGAAACACTACGCTCTCTTGGCGCTAGCGAGATCAAGATCTGCACAGCAGCTCTGCGCGAAGGAGCAGTAGTAGATCGCTTTTTGCAAACCGGCTGGTTGGAATGCGGGCTTGATAACCACAAAGATCCTCGCTCCGATTCTGTACATTTTCTGCTCGACAAATATCGTGCTTCAATAGAGCATGCTGAACAGGTGGCACGTTTGGCTGCTGAAATCTTTCTGCAAACCAACTGGCTGTTACACCAATACCCGGAGTCCGTGGGACACCTGCTCTGGTCCTCTGCAATGCTCCATGATATAGGCACTTTCATCGGACGTAACGGTCATCACAAACATTCATATTACCTGATAAAAAACGGTGGGCTGCTCGGACATTCAGAAGAGGAGGTCAATCTTATTGCCTGCATAGCTCGCTACCATCGCGGCGCCTTTCCCAAAGACTCACATGACAGCTTTGAAACAGTTGCTCCTGGGGATCGCAAGCTGGTAGGCGACATGTCCGCTATTTTGAGGATAGCTGAGGCGCTCGATCGCAGCCACCACCAGGTGATCAAGAATGTGAAGATCACAATGGAACCGGCTTCACGTGGGAAGCTGGACGATAAGCAGGTATCGCTCTCACTTAATGTACAAACCGGCTGCAAGTGTGAATCAGAGCTCTGGGCGGTCAATGAAAAGAAAGCATTTTTCGAACACCAGTTTGACGTTGCTCTCAAAGTGAAGATTAACGCAGAGGGCACCACCACTTAGTCTTAAATACTTCCAGCTCTGCCAGCAAGATGCTCCTCCGACTTCTCAGCCAGCTTCTTTATGCTGTCCACACGCCGCAGCAGCTTTTGCGAAGTAACGCTATCCAGTACCATCCGCGGTACCGGCATCCCCAGCTCGAGGTAAGAGGATAGCTCGAGTATTGTTGATCGCCCACCATCATGTGCAGTCAAGACCCAACTGCCTTCCATGGCTTTGAAATGATCTGATTCAAGCAGCTGGTAGTCGATGCGAGCTTGAGGGACCTCGACATCTCTCATAATGCACTTGGCTGTTCCGATTACGGGAAGAAGAACAAACTTTTCTTCCAAAATCAGCTCATGCCCTTCGTGGGAGAGAACCTTTGCATAAGCTATATCAGGATCTTTCTTCCTCTCTTCATGAACGGTATCCCAGACAACCTCTGGCCTGGCATGAATGAGGATCTTAGCCACCAGGTGCTGGTGCCCACCTGATCGCAGCGACTTGTAGACTACAGGACGTTCAAAATCATCTGCTGCCTTTTCTTTAGCCACAGCTACAACAGTTATGCCAGACAAAAGAATGGCGGCGCAGGCAGCAGCACCAATTGATTTAAGCTGACTGCGAGAACTACTGTTTAGCAACCGACTCATCTATCCTGCCTCTAACTGTATCCGTCCCAGCGTAGCCGCATGACATTTATAGCATGTGGTCTTATGAGTGGTACGAAAAACTAATTTAAGATATCAAGATGCATATTTAATGGACTGTGCTATGAGTCTCCAGCAAGCACCGTGTCTGCCGCCGGAGAGTAAAGCACACTAAAGATCGAAAAGTGAGTCAGGAAGTCCAGGATTTGCCTTCACATCCTTCCAGCGCGAAAGAGAAGGATAAGCATAATCATGATCATCCCATCTTACCGGCAGCCGCGAAACAGGATCAAGATAAACCCTCTTAAGGACAAAGTGCGGATCGCCAGGCTTGTACATCTCAAGAACACAAACAGGTTTAGCCACACCTTCCACAGTAACAGGGGACTCAGTGACTCGTGACTTAATCCCAATCACGAGCCAGTTTTTCAAGAAATCCACCAGCGACACAAAATCAGACTCTCTCATCGGATAGCCGTTTGAAGCCAGCAATCTGGAATCGTCTGCCTGCAAAGTCACAGTAAAGAACTTGAGTGCACCACCTAGATGGACACGCACTGTCCCGTCCTTCCTGAAAACTACAACCGCTCCACGGTGATACTCTCCGTTCTCCTCTGAACGCATCTGCCTAGGCTGCTTAAAATAGAAAGCACCAGCTTCTTTAACTGTTGATCCTTTCTTAAATACAGTTATGGAGAACTGGCATGAATATTCTTTCAAGTCAACAGCCTTCTGGTACATGCTTTCAATCCAGGAGGAACCATCTGTCATACCCGCAAACATCGGACCGGCAGCAGAGAAATTAGCTGGCGGTCTGGTCACAGCAGGAGTAGCCATGACAATCGAATTGTCTGCCAGGGAAGGAACGCCTGCAAGCACAACTAGAAGTAGAACAGATAAAAGGATTATATAAAGGTTCTTGTTCATCTAATTCAAACAGCCCGGCTAAAGCGATTAAATACCGATTGGAATAAAAGGAGGAATCAAGCGACGCCACTTCAAGGACTCGCCATACTCGCTATAACTCTGTCCAAACGCTTCCAGCATCAGCTTCTCTTCATACTTGGCTCTATTCAGCCACAAAGGAGCAACTATAAATACGACAGCAAGGGCAGACGTGAGCGATAAAGCTGCCAGAGACGCACCAAGAAGCGATTGAATAATGCCAGAGTATGCAGGATGCATCACATATTGAAGCAAGCCGTTCTTACGGATGGTATGTTTGTCCAGAACCTCTGCATCTGTGGTAAAGCAATCACCGAGTGAATACCAGCCACCAATCATAAAGACAAGCCCGCTAAATAAAACAGCAACACCTAGCAACGAGACAGCTACTCGCAAGAAGCAGGGCAGAAGCGGAGCTACAGTCGTAAGTGGCACCACAAGGTGCCCATGCAGAATATGATTAAAGCTGAGGAAGGAGGCGAAGATTAGCCCGATAGTTGCAATAGAGGCATACTGCGGAGCTCGTTGTATCACGAAACTCTGCTCATATTTCACACCTTTGCCACGTCGCTGAAAACCTTGATAAAGGACCGGAAAAGACAGGACAGCACCAGCGGCTACAAGAGTTATAGTAGATATTGTAATGTTGTTTAGATGCATGTTTCAGACGCTACACAATTAAACGGTTCTTGCTCACCCGGCAATGACCTCGTTATATTATAAGCCGTTGAAGCTGAAGCAATCGAGTTGCCGCCATCCGCAGTTGCGAGCTGGGACGGCTATTCACCCTGCCCAGCTTGCAACTGGCCACAATACGTTCATGTGTCAATAATCTGCAACAGATCGTGACTTTAGCTAGCTATTTATATAGATGTTCCAAGATCCTACAGTTATTCGACGGACACCAGCCTCGGGGCTCCTTGACCAGCAGGACAGCTCTCGGGTCGAGCTCATAACAGCAGCCGATGGTCTAAAGCTCAGCTGGCGGATCTGGCATGCCGGTCCAGCGTCCCCTGTTCTTCTTTATCTTCATGGCATTGAAGGACACGGAGCCTGGTTTAGTAAGACTGCCACCTATCTATGCAACCAAGGAATCACTGTCTATGCTCCCGACCGGCGTGGTTCAGGGATCTCAGAAGGCTCCCGCGGGCATATAGACTCCTTCTCTAAGTGGACAAGCGATGTTGAACAGTCGTTAATAAAGATTAGGGAGCTGCACCCGACAGAGCCGCTCTTCCTGACAGGTAGCTGCTGGGGAGCAAAACTTGCCCTGTCAGCCCTTGAGCGCCCAGCGCTCAAGAGTCTGAGCATTTCGGGACTTGTTCTCATCTCTCCTGCCATTTCAGTATCTATTGATGTCAGCCCTATGACAAAGCTAGCTGCAGGCTTGAGCTGGCTTACAGGATCCAAGCGGCTCTTCCCATTGCCTATCACAGCCGACATGTTTACAGATGATCCAGCCTATATCAGTCTGATTGAGCAGGATTCGCTACGGCTGACTGAAGTCACCGCCTCTTTCCTGGCTGAGAATCTCAAACTGAGCAAGCTGGCTGCAAATAGCCCAAACCACCTGACATTACCGCTCCTGGTGCTACAATCCGGACGAGACCGGATTGTTAATGTCTCAGGCATAGAGAGCTGGTTCAATCAGGTCGCTGCCGAGGACAAGCAGATGTTTGTTTTCTCCTGGTCACAGCACAGCCTCGACTTTGACCAGCACTGGGCTGAATACGCCCGCTGTCTCGGCGAATGGTTGTTTGCCCAGGCAGGAAAACAACAGTGAAAATAACAAAAATTGATGCCTTCCCTGTGCAGCTGCCTTTCCGTATCTCTTTCGGACACAGTTTAGCTGCCAGGACATCCTCCACAAACATCATAGTCAGGGTCACTTTAGACGACGGAACACTAGGTTGGGGCGAATCGATACCGAGGGAGTATGTGACAGGCGAAGATATTCAAACTGCCTGCCAGCGGATCACACAGCTCTGGGCACCCGAACTTAAATCTGCCGAGCTACCTGACTTTCCGCAACTAACAAGCTTTCTCTGTGAACTTTTCAACCAGCACAAGCTGGAGCAAAAACGCTGGGGAGCATCCTGGTGCGCACTGGAAATTGCACTACTAGATGCAGCGGCACGCTACAGTAAGCAGCCGCTCTGCAATCTGCTTGGTCAGGTCAAACGCAAGACTGTTCGTTACGGAGCAGTTCTGCCTTTCTGCTCACAGGCAGCTACAATCGCCATCTTGCTCTTCTATAAGCTGTACGGTTTTGCTACTGTAAAGATAAAAGTTGGCCGCAACCTGGAAGAAGATCTGCGCAGAGTTGAGCTGGCAAGACAGATATTAGGAGCGAACGCAACTCTTCGCGTGGACGCTAACTGTGCCTGGTCGGTTGAACAAGCCATAGAGGCTGCTCACAGCTTCAGTAAATATGAGATCGTCTCAATCGAACAGCCTGTAGCTGCAGATGATCTCTACGGCATGGCCCAGGTAAAAGCAGCAATTACTGCAGAGGTCGTAGCCGACGAATCGCTCTGCACTCTTCACGACGCTAAGGCTCTCATTGAAAGCAATGCAGCCGGCGGCTTTAATATCCGCATATCTAAAGTAGGCGGCATCCTGCCAGCAGGCAGAATTGCTCACCTTGCACGATTGTCCAGGATTAAATGCCATCTCGGAGCGCAGGTAGGTGAAAGTGGTATACTCAGCGCGGCCGGACGGCTCTTTGCATGCCTGGAAGAACCTTTCGAAAATTACGAAGGATCAGATAACTTGCTTCTTCTGAAACAAGACTTAACCCGCGAAAATCTTACTGTAGGCTGGGGCGGGCAGGGACGGCTGATAGCAGGGGCAGGACTAGGCTTGACTGTACTGCCTGAACGTATCGCTGCACGCCTGACAGAATAGAATACATGGTTGGACATCGACTAGAAAGACAGCTAATGTGACAGGAGAGACCGATGTATCCCAAATTGGAAGTTATGATCGGTCAGAAGTTACGTGAATTGCGCTGGGTGCGTCGCTTCAGAACAGCTGTACGCGACTGTCGGGCAACACAGGAAGAGAAGCTTCTAAGTATCATCCGCGCCAATGAAGAGAGCGCCTTTGGTCGCAAGCATCGATTTGCAAGCATACGCTGCCTTAAAGATTTCCAGGAGCAGGTTCCTGCAAGCAGCTATGAAGATCTGTTTCCGTATATTGAAGCAGCAATGAACGGCAGCGAAAGACAGCTTACTGTCGAGCGCCCTGTTATGTTTGCCACTACTAGTGGTACCACCGACAAACCAAAATTTATTCCAGTCACCCGATCGCATCTGCGCGATTATATACAGGCATTCCAGATCCACAATTATCAGATGATTGCCGACTATCCGCGCGGTGCTATCGGCAAGTTTCTCATTATAACAAGCAATGACGAGCAAGGTCGCACCCCGGGCGGTACACCATTTGGTGCTGTCTCCGGTATGCTCAACCGGACCCAACCGGCAATCATAAAAAAGTATTTTGCTCTGCCTTATGAATTGTGCAAAATAACTGATGTTGATACCAAGTACTATTTGATGTTGCGCATCGCGGCAGCGCAAGACGTTACTGCACTTGTGTGCTGCAATCCGTCAAGTTTGCTGCTTTTATGCGACCAGTTGCGAGACCACACCAGCAGTTTAATCGAGGACATTTATCAAGGCAGGATTGCCAGTTCACACCGCCCGCCGGCAGCGCTGTCTGACGCGTTTGCACCATATCTGCAACCTAATAGAACAGCAGCGCGAAGGCTGAACACACTTTTAGAGAAGAAAGGCAGTTTGCTCCCATCAGATCTCTGGCCTGATTTGTCCATCATCTCCTGCTGGAAAGGCGGACCGATGTCGTTTTATCTCGATAAGCTAGATCAGCTTTTCGCTGGAGTTCCCATACGTGATTTCGGCTATATGGCAAGCGAAGGGAGGGGCAGCATACCACTTACAAACGAAGGAGCCGGCGGTGTGCTTGCTGTTACCAGTCACTTTTTTGAGTTTGTAAACGAGACACAATCCAGTCATAGCAACCCAGACTTCCTTACGGCAGACCAGCTTACACTCGGCGAGCGCTACTATATTTATTTCACTACAGCTGCCGGACTTTATCGCTATAACATCAACGACTTAGTCGAAGTGGTAGGATTTCACGAGCAAACACCTATTATCCAGTTTGTGCGCAAGGGTGCCGGCGTAAGTTCAATTACTGGAGAGAAGATAACAGAAGAGCAGGTGCACATAGCTCTTGTTCAGACTGCTCAACAGCTGGGACTGGCAGCACAGATTAATCATTTTACTGCCGCCGTACAACTCTGCTCGCCACCTTATTACGGCTGTTTTATCGAGCTTGCAGGCAGCCTTGCCGGGTCTGTGCAGGAGGAGTTTGTACGCAAGTTTGACAGCTGCCTGATGGCTGTCAATACAGAGTACGAAGACAAGCGCAGATCCAGACGCTTAGACGCCCCACAGCTGCACATACTCGCTCCAGGCAGCTACACAGCAATGCGCCAGCAGCGCGTTGCAGAAGGAGCACCAGAGGCACAGGTGAAGATTCCGCTGCTGGCACAACAAGGTGAGTTTCAGCTCAATCAGGTTGGTCAGTTGCTATGACAGTGGCCCGTATATTTGTAACAGGCGCTTCTGGCATGGTTGGCTCACACCTGGTCAGCCATCTTGCCGAACACGGCTATTGTGTCACCGGACTGGTAAGGAGACACCCACCTGAATCGGCTACCTGCCAAGGCAAGGAAGCAGGCAGCAGTTCTGCAAACAGAAATGGTGCCCTTATCACACCAGCATATTGCCAGGGCAATCTCAGCGACATCGATGAGATTGCTGGCTACATGTCCGAAGCCGATGTGGTTGTACATGCAGCAGGAGCAGTCAACCCGTTTGGCAGCAGAAAAGAGATTTTTGCCACCAATGTGGACGCAACGGCAGCAGTTCTGCAGGCAGCTATTAAAGCCGGCGTAAAACAGTTTGTCCATATAAGCAGCCTCTCAGTTATCACTGACATGAACGACTGTTTTGGGCTGACTGAAGAGGCACCACTGAAGTCTTGCGGCGAAGCTTACGCCGATTCTAAAGTTGAAGCAGAAAAAGTGGTGGCAACTTACTGCTCCGCCGGTCAGATTGCCACCACAATAATCCGTCCAGGATTCATCTACGGCGCAGGAGAACGAGCCTGGATGCCGCGCTTAATTGCCAACTTATCAGCAGGCGCAGTGATGCTCATAGACGGCGGCGAGCGCCAGTGCAATGTCATTTATATCGGCAATCTCTGCAAGGCCATCCAGTCAGCTCTGTTCAATGAGCAAGCTTTTGGCCGGGTCTACAATCTGACTGACGGCGAATATGTCAGCAAGAAGCAGCTTTTCGACACGATCTGCGACCAGTTAGGATTGCCGCGCGTAAAGCGCACCATACCGCGCCAGGTAGCCAGATTAGCCTGCGAACTCATCTCCACGGCAGCCCCTTTCTTGCCGGTCAGCACACAGCTGAAACTATCCCGCTTTTCACGAGCCGCCTTCCGCCTGGCAGCAGTCAATCAAGGATTTGACATCACCAGAGCAGAACAGGAGCTATCTTACAAAGATCGCATACCTTTCCAGGAGGGTATGAAGCGTACTCTAGTTTATTTTCAAGCCCAAATGGACACTAAGAACTAAAATAAGGCGTGAGATAAATATCTTCACCGGCAGTGCTCTTCGCCTTATCATATAGAGAGCCCTGTGGTGTTGACAGGCGGGTAGGGAGGATAAGTGAATGACAAGTTCGCGGACTATTAAAAGCTCTATTGTGGTCCTAGGCGCTTCTGGCTATGTGGGCAGTCACCTTGTGTCAAAATTGGCTGAGCGTGGCGCCGATGTGCGCTGTCTGGTACGCCGATCTTCTGAGCCTGCTGACATGGACTTTCTTCGCTCGTGCGGCGCAAGAGTTTTCACAGGCGACCTGTCCTCCATAGATTCTGCAACCAGCCCCGCATTTGACGGTGCTGACATGGCTGTTCATCTAATAGGCTCGATAGCTCCACACAAAGGAGAGAATTTACAAGAGCTGCACCTGCGGAAGACTCAACATCTCATAGACGAATGTGTCGCTTATCAGATACCAAGGGTTCTTTTAGTATCAGCCTTAGGAGTCTCTGACCAAGCCAAGACAAAGTACCACGCCACCAAGTGGCAGTCTGAAGAGGCTTTACGTTCAAGCCAGCTCCAGCACCTAATTGCCCGCCCCTCACTTATTGTCGGGCGTCAGGTCGGACAGCGAGACAGCAAGCTTGTATCCCGCTATTGCCAACTAATCTTGAACCGTCCCACTGTACCGCTTATAGAAGGAGGCACAAACAAGATTCAACCTGTCTTTATAGGTGATCTGGCAGAAGCTTTGACCAACCTGATCGCATCTGGCGAATTCAACGGCAGAGCTATCGAGCTGGGCGGTCCCGAAGTAGTCACAATGCACCAGTTTGTCGAGATGTTGATGAAAGTGTTAGGAGTAGACAAGCCGCTGTCCAACGTGCCGGCCCTGGCAGCACGCCTGGCAGCCTTTTTCTGCCAGTTTACGCAAGAAGTGCCGCTTGTCACAACAGACCAGGTCACCCTGGCTACAACAGATAACATCTGCCGTGAAAATCGCCTGGAACAACTGCTGGGAAGACGTTGCACTCCACTGTCTCAAGCCCTGACAGTTTATGCTTCGCAGAGTTCCGGATTGTAAACAGCGCACAATGAAATCGTTTATTGACGCTGTAAAGATAGAGTGCATCAAGAAAGGTACAGCAGACTGTAAGCATTTGTCGGCTATAATCGGGTAATAGTCCTTACCACATCATGCCAGCACAGAGTGTTGTGTCATAACCTTGAAAGCTTTCTTACTGTCACTGCTGCTATTTGCTGCGCAGACTACTAGCTGTGCGGCTCTGGACCAGACTGCAGGCAGCTGCGCCGTAAGCTCCCAACAAGCTGACAGCAAGGTCCCGATTACATCTCCTGCAACAAATACTGCTGGCAAGCAAAAGCAGAAAAGGCGCGGTAATGCTCCCTGCCTGTCCTGGGTTGACCCCGATGTACCGGTCAGGGCAGTGCTGCTGTGTGTACACGGACTTGGTTTGCACAACGGCACTTATGAAGACTTTGGAAAGAGAATGGCTAAGCTAGGCATAGCTACATACGCTATTGATGTACGTGGCTTTGGCTCCTGGATGGAAGCCAAAGGGCGCGAGCGTGTTGATTTCGAGGGTTGCTTACAAGATATGAAAGCAACTTTGAAAGTTATCCACAGAGCCAATCCTGGACACCCTGTTTTTGTTCTAGGCGAGTCTATGGGAGGCGCTATCGCTCTCCGGACAGCAGCTCTTTATCCTGACCTTTTAGACGGGCTTATCTCATCTGTGCCAGCTGGCGACCGCTTCCAGCAAAAAAGAACTGCGTTCAAAGTAGCATTACACATGCTTGAAGGACCGAACAGACAGTTTAATGTCGGTCAGAGAGTAATAGAACGAGCAACACAAAAACCGGAGCTCCGCGAAGCCTGGGGCAAAGATCCGCTGGCCAGACTAAATCTGTCACCGCACGAACTGATCCAATTTCAGATGTTTATGAACCAGAATCATGAAAGCGCACATGAGATTAAGAACACGCCCGTGCTTATCATCCAGGGCTGCCAAGATCGTCTGGTGCACCCGGAAGGGACTGTCGAACTGTACAACGAACTGGCTACTCCTGACAGGCAACTTGAACTCATCAGCAAAGCTGAACACTTAATATTCGAAGAGAACCAATTCACAGATGACCAGGTCAATCTGGTGTCCGGCTGGATAAGCAAACATCTAAGCAAAACCCCACCTGTAAATGACTCTACAGCCACTCCAGCAGATAGCTCTAACGAAGCTCACAAAACAAGCGGGTCTGATTCTAAACAACCGTGAAAGCCGGAATAAAGAAGAAAGAATTGTTAATGAATGCCCCAGAGGCAGGGTAATACTAAAGGTAGTACCATGTTGATCTTTGCTTTGACAGGTGATCGTGCCATGGTGAGCAGCAATAATCTGCCAGCAGCGGTAAAGCCCAAACTCGCTGCCGGGTGACATCAGAGGCAAGCAGAATAATACCATCAGTCGCATCACGCTCACCTTTGATTGTCCAGACAGCAAGATCCCAATATGCTTGCCTCCCTGGTGCTCCAATAAGGGGGTTTATATGCTTGACAGTTAAAGAAGATGGCAATAGCTTCTTACAACCACCTAAAATAGAGCTGCGGTTTGTAGAACACCTACAGACTTATGCTGAGGTGTATATGAGTAAGAATAGTTTAATCAAGTCGGGGTTATTGACAACAGCGGCTCTGACCTTACTTCTGACTGGTAGTCAGTTTTTTACTGACAGCTGTTGGGCTAGCAGCAATATGTCTCATCTATTAGAGCAACAGCAATAGCAGATAAACGAATTCTATCATCTTTGCTGGAAATATCTTTTTTTACTTGTTTTCTCATAGAAGATAGTGATTTTGATAGTTTATTTAACTTTTCCGCCTTTTTCTTATTTCGTTCTTTAATATGTTTTTCA
>CAILLX010000153.1 GCA_903835185.1 uncultured bacterium
AAATTGATAGATCCGGAGTTGGCAGGGGGTCAATGTAAAAATCAAATCTCGCACGTATCCGCCCTCAATCGCCAAAAAGCCAGGGGGGCAAATCCGGGGGGACTCCCCTTCGATTTTTGTTATCCGGTCACAGAAAAGCGTTGGAAAATCAAGCACTTACGAGAAATATTAGTGGCCTAGCCCTAAGATTTCGGGACGAAGAGGCCGTGGGTTCGAATCCCGCCGCCCCGACCATTGGAACCTGTTGAAAACCAAGGAGTTAATGGTTTCTCCAGTTTGGCAGCATGGCGCTTGCCCCCCTCGCCTGCCCACCCGTTTCATGACTGAAATGGACTGAAAATGACCTAAGTTCCATGCGCCGGGTGGGGTAAAAGGGGGGGCAAAGATCTAACAGCAGCTTGTGGGAGAAATGGCTGGATTCCGCGTGTGCTTCACCATGGCGAATCTGCCGCGCCGACACTGCTGCGGCAGTAAAAGACAAGCACCCTGGCGAAACGACCGATCAAAGAACATGACGAGATCTTCCTGATCGAGCGGATCACAACCCCGTTTCACGGCCCGGTGTTGGATCAGGGGCAACAGTACGGTCTGCTGTTTTTTTTTTTTTAGCTTGGCGGCTGCGGAGAATTGAGATTCAGTTCGGGTAGTTGGCGGAGTTGGGTTGCTGTTATTCATTGCAGGACGGCCTTAGTTCTCTCCTCGACAATTGATTAAAGAATTTTCCCGAAATCCCAGAAAACATCCGCACCACCTCGCCGCGATGCGGCTAAGTTCAATATGGATCAAACCAACGCGTAGTAGAATATCACTGTTAGCCTTCAACATTCTTATGATGCCTGCCTTCTTACCTATAATCGGATCGCCCTTGGAAGTTGAAGGTGACAAATTGCTGTTCAAAGGGGGCTGGCTGCCAGACCCTCAACAGCCTGGCGCTGATCGGCCGCTGATGGGACTCTCTCCAAGCAGTGTTGAGCAAGTCGTAATGAGTGATAACAAAGTCGGGCTACCATTTCGCATCTCACCCGGAGGTCACGATCTCCTTGTCTAACGACGGGTCATGGAGGCTAAAGGTCGTTGGTGTTGACCAAACAATTCTTGTCAAAAGAGTCAGATGACATCGCTTTCATCCATACGCAATTATGAGTGTCACATCAATAACGCCATGCCCTTTATCTCTAGCCGAACGAGGCTTTAACAATTTCTCCTTTTCCCACCGCGCCGACAGGGCAGTGACATGCATTTTTTGGCATCCTTTGAAGTTTGTCCGTCTAACCTAATCCAAAACAATTGCAACCGGAATGAAACCACTCACAGCGCTAACGCGCTAACAAAATGGACAACGAGGAAATTATTGAATTAATTCTACTCAGTTAAGTTTTAGATCTTAATATTTTCTCGTTTTTTGCTGAAAGTTTTACTTTCGATTCTAATGCTGCACGTCGCCTCCGGTGCCGCTTTTCGACTTGTTCTATAATGGATTCCAGCGAGGGGCTCGCACGAAAATACCAGTCGAGTATCTGTACCACGTCGCGGGTGCTGAGCAGGGTGCGTTTGCCACCAAGCATTCGCTCTTCCATCACGAACAATCCTGCCAACGCCACCATGGCCATGTGCCTATGCCATCCATTCCATTGGCGCATTTGATAGTCGGCCATGCCAAGGTGGCTTTTTGAGTTTTGAAAGTTGCGCTCGATAAAGTGACGCTGTCCCTGATGCTTGGCCAGTTGCTCCTGCGTGGTGGCAAGTGGCGCGTTGCTGAGGGTGTGTTTGATTTCCCCGCCCTTATCCCTGCTCACAAGTAACCACCATTCGCGCGGGCGCTGTCCATCGGTGGGCCATATCCACACGCGGCATACCAAACTGTCAACCATGACAGGGCCGTTTTCGCCATCCCTTATCTTGATGCGCTTGGACTTCTTCCAAGGTGCCTTGATGCTGGAAAGCTCGCTGACTTTGATTGCTCCGTGTTTGCCTGGACTGGTAGGGCGCTTGTCACCCTTGGGTTTGCTGAGCCAAACGTACGTATTATCCGGGGTGTCGGCATAAAACTCACAGCCGCGATCTTCAATCCAGCAGAGCAGGGAGATGTCGCGTCCGTAAAAACCATCGATCCCAATGCGGGCGTATTGAACGCCGTGGGCGTCTGCTTGTTCAATGAGTTCGCGAGCAAGGTCGATTTTGCTGGCGGCCTTGATCATGTCTTTGGGGATGCCTGCCTTAAGGCAGCGTTGCTCGTCTTTGATCCATTCGTCGGGGATCAGCAGGCGTGCTCCTATGAGGGTCGCATTGCCACCATTTGATAGGCTACTAAACACGCCAACCTGGCAGTTGTCGACTTTGCCCATGCGCCCGTTGTATTGTCGGGCGACTGCGGCTGAGAATTGGCCTTTCTTGGAGAAACCTGATTCGTCAATCGCCAGCATGGTGTCAGGGTGATTTCCAATACGCTGGTTGGCTTGCTTGGCCGCGTGTGCAAAGACATCAGCATATTCCCACTGGCTGCCTGTCATAAAGTTCTGGAGGTCCTGGGACTGGGTGTCCTTTACCGCGTCCGCGATGGCCTCTGAGTTTTTCCGAGGTGTTTCTGAGAGCAGGCCGTGGAGGTACGTCTTGGCGTGTACGGCGTTGTTCTCAGCACGCTTCTTGGTGGGAGCGAACAGATGGGTGATCATCCCGCAAAATGTTTTGAGACGCGTGGCAACACCTGTGGCCGTATGGCTGGTTTCATTTTTTTTCACCGTCGCGGGGACGGCCTGTTAGTTATTTCGATGCTCAGGCGGTTTGCCTGCCGCCCAAAATATGGCTGGAAAGCTGAAGAATGTCAAGAATTAATTTAACTTTGTAGAA
>CAILLX010000154.1 GCA_903835185.1 uncultured bacterium
GCGAGCTGGGTAGCTAAGCGACTCAAGAAGATGTATGGAGAGCAAGAAAGTCCGAGTGTGACTTACAACTTCACTCCAGTGCCTGTCACTACCAGCAATCAGGTTTTAAGTTCATCTGGACAGGACGGAGGAGCAAAGTTCAGAAGCCTGCAACCATCAACAGGTTCATCTCCAATGTCTGGTACATCAGCTAATGCAGTGAATGGTGATGAACATAACAGTGCGCCTGAGACAGACGAATCTAATTTCTCTGCAAGTGAAGCAAACTTGCAGCCAATAGCATATATTCAAGCTGTAGCACCGGCAGGTTTGCACCTTGGGCAGGATGCGGACATAGTCAGCGTGGCGACCGATCACTATCGACTGAACAAGGGCTGTGTCCTGGCAGCGCCTCGAAAGAAACTGACAATAGACACCGGGCACGCAACGATTGTCTCTAAACCAGGGTCAGCAGTTCTGATTTTTGCCGATGGAACAGTGACGCGAGTGCTCGATTTGCATGACTGGTCCAAGGGTGATGTGAGCCTGATAATAGATAAGCACTCTTATTCACTGTTGCCAGGTAATGAGGTCGGCGTTGTAAAAGGCACGGCAAAGGCAGAAGCGGCAAGGTTGGCACATAAAGACCAATTGGGTCGCAGAAGAGTGCGCATCTTGCAGGTGAATGCCGATACTCAGCTAGTCACAAGTGATTTTTCTGTGGTCGATGCTTTAAGCAAGTTTCCACTGTTAGCTCATCTGAGCAAGTCAACTTCAGCCGCTGATCGGCATTTGTTCTCGAATATCGTGAAAATGGCAGCCGTGCTCTCAATGACGACTGATACGACGCGTGGCTCTTATTCGCGTGAGTGAGAGCGATTAAGGCGCGGACAGGTCCGGCAAGTGCAGCACCAATCCACGAATCAGGTCAGCTTATGAGGTGATGGAGTGCGGCGTTGACGGCATTATTATTACTAACAAGCCGGTCCAAAGTGGCCCGGCCATTCACCCCCGGCGACTGGCTTGTCGAGCCCGTCACGCTTGAGCCGCATTTCAACTCTTCCGACAAACAAGGGCACATCCCTTTTGAGAATGTTGAGCAATTTGTCGAGAGTCATGTTCCGCAGATCTTCTGCCGGCTCAATCAAAACCGTCAGCATCGTGTCAGGCGAAAGGTCAAACAGATAGCAAAGCTGCGTGTCTGGATGCTGGGCTTCGATGTTCCATTCGGCAAGCGTTTCAGGTTTGAAATCCTTCAAATTGAAGGTCGAGATAACCTGAGCGGGCGCACAAACAGCGCACGCGGTCACATGCCTGTCCTTTGGATCGTTACGCATTGCGGCAATCTGCTCTTCCGGAACTTCAATCATGGCCTCAGGAAAGGCTTTTGCCATCTCTGAAACAAAATGCTCAGCCTGTTTTTGATCCATCCTGCCGGACTTCATGAGGCTTTTCGTGGTCTCGTCAAGGATTTTCTGTGACCAGTGGACCCTGTAAAGCCCATACTCAGCTGCGCGAAGCAGCGTGTCTCTTATGGGTGCATTGAAGAGCACACAGGCGTCCAGTTCCACCGGGAATGTTGCCATTGCGCCAGCCTATTCTTCGTAGAAGCCAGCGTTCTGGCTCATTTCAGTAAGTTTCTTCAGTTGCTTGCGCCGTTCAATGTCAATCTTATGTTTGTACTTCATCAGGTCTACAAACCGGATCTTTCTGTGGCTGCCCGGTTCATCAGACCGCTCGAATTGTATGACGCCCTGGTCGAGTAGCTTGATCAAGTAAGGACGGGAGACATTCAGCAGATCGGCTGCCTGCTGCGTGGTCAGTAGCGTACCAACCGGCACAATAGACACCGCGTTATCCGAAATTAAAAGCGGGATGACCTGTTCTAGCACCTTGTAGATCGCCGCTGGGATGGGAATCTCTCTTCCATCAGGAGCGATCAGTTTGGCATGAGGCCGCACAACACGCAGCGCCTTACCAAAAGCTTCTACAGCAGCTTCTTCATCCTTTGCTGAGATTGGTTCCAGTACCATGCTCAAGGTAAACACCTTCTTTCGTTTCGATATTATCCATTATAATCGAAATTATCGAAACAAAACATAAATTTCGCAATGATGGGCTATTTTGGTCTTATCTGTCGCCTGGCGCACGCCTCCCGTATCCCTAAAATCCTTAAGGTAATGGCAGCAAATGGCTCACTATCACCCTGGTTCGAGACCGATGATGAATGCACATCTTTTGTGATTCGGCTGCAGCGTCATCCACTGGCGCAAGACCCGGTAATGCCTATCGGTGAAGTCACCATGGAAGTCACCAGGTCAGTTCACGTAGTCACGTATTCGAATATGATCTTTGCCGATGGCACAGTGACGCGAGTGCTCGATTTGCATGACTGGTCCAAGGGGGATGTGAGCCTGATCATAGATAAGCACTCTTATTCACTGTTGCCTGGTAATGAGGTCGGCATTGTAAAAGGCTTTGCAAAGGCAGAAGCGGCAAGGTTGGCGCATAAAGACCAATTGGGTCGAAGACGGATGCGCATCTTGCAGGTGAATGCCGATACTCAGCTGGTCACAGGTGATTTTCCTGTGGTTGATGCTTTAAACAAGTTCCCACTGCTGGCTCATTTGAGTAAGTCAACTTCAGCCGCTGATCGGCATTTGTTCTCCAACATTGTGAAGATGGCAGCTGTGCTCTCAATGACCACTGACACGACGCGCGGCTCTTATACGCGCGAGGGACAACAATAATTAAAATGTTTCTTCAGTGCTATCAGGCAGTCCTGGCAGACAGGGCAAGGGAAGAGCCAGGTCATTGCCAGGTCCTTCCGTACGTCCAGCAAAGGCTGCATCACTGGAATTTGTTCGCTCGCAGCGGCGGACGTGAGGACTTGCCTTTCCCTGACAGAATAGGAAAGCTTAGTTTAGTAGCTTGCATCTGTGTTTTATCTACTGTTTGTGTCACTTTCAGAAGTAGCAACGTAAAGAGCAACTAAAGTACATTGACGGATTGTATCTACTCGGATACAATCTAGATATGTACACCTTTCTAAGGTCAGATGAATTCGATAAGTGGCTAACCGGCTTGCGAGATCATGTGGCTAAAGCGCGGATAGCATTGCGAATCCGCTCTGCCGAGCAAGGTAACCTGGGTGATTGCAAACCTGTTGGCGATGGCATTGCAGAGATGAGGATTAACGTTGGTCCTGGTTATCGACTTTATTTTACACAGCGGGACAAGGTAGTGTACTTGCTGTTGTGTGGTGGCGATAAGTCGACGCAAAAACGAGATATTCAGCGTGCCAAAACAATGCTAGAAGAGTTCGGAAAGGAGGAAGAATCATGACTCAGTTTGCCCCCTTTGATGCAGCAGATTACCTCGATAACGAAAAAGTCATCGCTGAATATTTGAATGCTGCACTCGAAGATCCAAACCCCAATGTGTTTTTGGTAGCAGTACGGGATGTAGCCAAAGCACATGGAATGGCGCAACTTGCTAAGGATACTGGATTGGGCCGAGAGAGCCTCTATAAGGCGCTAACACCAGGAGCGAAACCACGCTACGACACCGTGCTGAAGCTTCTCCAAGCACTAGGTGTAAAGCTTCATGCAGTTCCTGCCCGATAACTAACGGTTTTGCTCGGACAAAGTGAATTGTTCCGAATTGCTGAAGTCTTCTTTTGACACTGCTGAAGTCATCTTCTCAAACTGAGAGTTTGCTTGTCACTGTGAGCATGTGCTCAGCAACCTCTGACCGGAGAATGTCTCCCAGTGCGATTAGGCAAATACAGCCTGCATACAGCCGAATTGTTACGAACAATGTCAGGCGTGGTATATGATATGTACATTTATATATGGGAAGTGTGTACCTCGTTAACAATGTGCGTGGGCCGGTTGCAAATGGTGGGCTTGAAATCAAGAACTTTCGATGTAAGGCAGTGGCGTTTTGTAGTACTGAGCAAATTTTTTGAATTAGGGCATACGTTTGCCACCGAATTTTAGAACGAGCCGTTCTGGCTCATAGGGGGCAAAGTGAAATTCGCAACTATGCGGCTCTCCAAGAGGTGGGGAGCTACTGTAGTAGCTTGCATCTTTGTTTTATCTTCTGTGTACATGCCATTTGCAGCATGCGCCCAGCAAGCTCCTGGAGCCTCCGGTGCGACTGCGCCAGTGCATCCAGCCGCTCATCACTCGACAGACTGGTCGAGCCGGACTAACACGCCCCACCCAGTTAATCTCGACCTGTCCTCAACCACCGCTACCACTGTTACCCACCGCAATGCCCCATTGACCATCACAGAAGCAGGGGTATCCAAAACTATCACTGCTGGAAGCTTAATCACTCCAGCTGAACGCATGGCCATGTCTCAGATTGCAAGAACAGGGCAACAGATGATTCAGCTAGGAGCCAACGGCAGTGCAGTAGGTGGCAGCTTTGTTATAAGCCCACGGATGAGTCACGCTGTGAGTAACCTCGTCATCCCGACAGGCGTGACCGCAATTGATAATGTGAGCAGGACAGCCACACTTAATCTTTCTGGCAATCTGACCAATGCCGGCACACTTTACATTGTGTCCACTAATCCAGCACTGACGACTGCAACAATTAGCGCGGCTAACATCAACAATATGCAAGGAGCCCTTCTATCCACTATTTTGCCAGCCGCTGGGTTGCCTGGTTTTTCAAATGCTATAGCCAGTTTAAGCTTAAACCTTAACGCTATCAGCAACATACTTAATGCCGGAAAGATAGCCAGCGCCGGAAGCTTGAGACTGAACGCAGGTGGGACCATAACTAATGCGCTGCCAACCGGAGTAACTGGACCCAGCCCGATTATGCAGGCTATGAACAATATCAACCTGATGACCGGTGCGGGCAGGATTGTAAATAGTGGGCTAATAACTTCGGCAGCAGGCAACATCAATGTAGCTTCACTGCTTGCACAAAGCATCACCGTTCAAAATACCAGCGGTAAGTTCTCAGCAGTAAATGGGGCAATCAATTTCCGAGATGCAAGCTACAACGGTTTAGCCAATGTCAATTTGCTGGGTGGGGATTTCCTATCGAAACAGCTAAATCTATACTCCGGGCAAGGAAATGTGACGGTCGATGCCGGGCAAGTAACAGGAGTGGTGAGTGCGTTTGGTGGACAAGCCCACATCACCGTTGATACGCCAACACTAATGCTCGGCGACAACTGTGTCTCGGGCGACCCAACCTATGTCAACACCGATGGTGATATTCAACTAACCGGTGCGATAACAGCAGCTGAAGACCTTACTATTATCGCCAAAGGGAATATCGATATCCCATCCAGTGGAGCCAGTGTGTCCATCAGCACATCGGGCAGCAGCGGCTCCAACCTTATTTTGATAGCGGGAGCCGATGTGACTTGCAATGGTTGCACGAGCGCTCCGTCCTTAACAGGATCGTTGCCAAATGGAGCAGGGGCTACTACTTATACTGTGCATGGAGCCAGCAGCACCGGTGGTTACATAGACCTTGCCACTAACAACACAATTGGCAGCGGAACTATTATTAATACGTCTGCTTCAGGCACCGGCGGCAAAGGGGGAAACGTTACACTGGCTGCTTTCGCAGTGGATGCTGGAACGGGCTATGTGCTTTTGCCGAGCAGTTCCACTATTTACACGGCTGGCAACGCTGCAGGAGCCAACGGCTCCGTAACCATTTACGCTGGCGGCACGAAAGCCATAGGTGGTGTTCCGACCGGCATAGCAGTAGGCAACATCACAACCAATGGTGGCGCTTCAGCTGGTACAGCCGGGAATATTACCCTGGTCACAGCACAGCCAACAATTACTGGTGGGAACAGCATTGTATTTGGTAGCAACGGTACTGCTCAGTCAGGCAATCTTTCATGTTCATCAACCATTACACCTAATTCCGCCATAAATGCTGGCAATCTTTGGACTTTTGGTGGCACAGGAGGCAACGGCATCGTTGGCGACACTGGTGTCACTGGCGGCAACGGTGGTTCTGGCGGCAACGGCGACGACGGCGGCACCGGCGGCGCCGGTGGTGCTATTAACCTCACTGCTGGCGGTTCGATAACTGCTAACACACTTGACTCTCATGGCGGCACGGGAGGCATCGGCGGTACAGGTGGCACCGGCGGCGACGCCAACGGAGATCCGAGCCTTTGGTGGAGCCAGGGCGGTACCGGAGGCACCGGAGGCACAGGAGGCATTGGCGGCGCTAGTGGTGTTATTAACCTTGTTGCTGGCGGCTCGATAACTTCTAACAGTAGTGACTCCCATGGTGGTCAGGGCGGCACAGGAGGCGGCGGCGGTATAGGCGGCGGTTATGCCAATGGTACCAACAACGCCTTCGGTGGCAACGGCGGAACAGGGGGAACAGGCGGGGCAGGAGGCATCGGTGCAACTATTACGCAGCGCGCTGCTGGCACGATAATTACTGGTAGTCTTGACTCCCATGGTGGTTCCGGAAGCAGCGGCGGCACCGGTGGCAGCGGCGGTGGTCCAAATGGTGGTAACCCCTGGTCTTGTGGAAGCAACGGAAATGGAGGCAATGGTAGCGACGGCGGGGGTATTAACCTAACTGCCAATGCTGGTGGCTCAATAAACACTGGCAGTCTTAACTCCTCTGGTGGCGACGGAGTTAATGGCAGCAACGGTCATGCTATTACACTCACTGCTGCAGGTTCTATAAGCACAACTGGTGGTCTCGCTTCCGCCGGTGGTGCCGGCGGAATCAACAGCAGCTTCGCCTTTGGCGGTGGAGGGAATGGAGGTAATGGAGCTTCTATTAGCCTCAGTGCAGGTGGATTGATATCCATCGCTGGTAGCCTTAACTCCAATGGTGGCAACGGCAGCAGCAACGGTGGCAACGGCGGCAACGGCGGCAGTATTAACCTCACTGCCGGCACCTCGATAACCGCTAGCAGTCTTGATTCCTATGGAGGCAACGGCGGCATTGGCGGCATCGGAGCTGAGATTATCCTTAGTTCTGGCGGCTTGATATTAATCACCGGCGATCTGAGCTCCTATGGCGGCAATGGGAGCAGCGGTAATGGCGGTGGCGGCGGCAGTATTAGCTTCACTGCCAACGCTGGTGGCTCAATAAACATGGGTGGTATTAATTCCTCTGGTGGACAGGGTGGACAGGGTGGTAATGGTGGTGCTATTTACCTTACTGCCGCCGGGTCCATTTCTGCTAGTGAAGATTTTGACTCCTATGGAGGCAATGGAAGTAGCGGCAACGGCGGTGGCGGCGGAAGTATTAGCTTCACCGCCAACGCTGGTAGCTCAATCAGCACTATTAATCTCAACTCCTATGGCGGCAATGGTAGCAGCGGTGGCAGCGGCGGCAACGGTGGTGTCATTGGCCTTGCAGCCAACGCTGGTGGTTCATTAAGCACGGGTAGCCTTGACTCCCATGGTGGTCTAGGCGGTGATGGTTTCTCTACAACCAACGGTGCTGTGGGTGGCAGTGGCAGTAGCATTAACCTTAGTACTGCTGGGTCAATAGAAATTACTGGCAATCTCAACTCCAGTGGCGGTAATGGTGGCTCCAATGGTGGAGGCTCTGGCGTAGGCGGCGGAGGCGGAAGCGGCGGTGCTATTAGCCTACGCACCGGTGGGTTGATATCCACCACTGTCAGTCTTAACTCTTCTGGCGGCAGCGGAATCGGCACTGGTTCCACCAGCGGGGCAATTACACTCGACCTGGGTGGCAATCCTGTCACTGTGGACGAGTCTTACGGAACGATAACGGTCGGGTCGAACGGCTCGATATTGACCATTGATACTGCAGTCAGCGCCATTAACGCTCTCAACATCATATCCTTCTGTGACATTGACGTAACTGCCTCGAGCACATTTGTAGTTGGTGGAGTCTCGTCGGGTATATTGTCACTGAATTCAACCGGTGGCAATATAAATATTCCTACCAGCCTGACTGCAAATGGCGGCATTAGCCTGAGCATTTTCGGGAGTCATAGCATTACTAGTTGCAGCCTGAGCAGCACGGGAGCGATCAGTCTCGGACTTGGAGACGCTGCCGTGATTCTTGACGCCTCTAGCGGGAACATCACAATCAGTCAGGGCAGCTCGATGTTCACAATTGTCACCCCACCGTCTGCGCTTTCAGCTCTCAGCATTACATCTTCTGGCGACATAACAGCCTCTAGTTCCTTTACAGTCGGTGGTACCCCGGCGGGGGCATTGTTACTGGCTTCAATCGGTGGCAATATAAGCATCCAGCATACCCTGACTGCCAACGGCGGCATCACACTAGATGTCTTTGGAAGCCATACAGCAAGTGGTAACATCGGAAGCACAGGTCCCATTAACCTTGGACTTGGCAGCACCGGGGTGATTCTGGGTGTGTCGAGCGGAAACATCACAGTCACTCAGGGTAGCTCAGTTCTGACAATTGTCACGCCACCACCTCAGCTGACAGCTCTCAACATTACCTCTTTCGGTGACATTACAGACTCCAGCGCCATTGCAGTTGGTGGTGTCTCGTCGGGTATATTGTCGCTGACTTCAACTGGCGGTAACATAAGCATCCCGCACAACCTGACTGCCAATGGCGGCATCACACTGGAGGTTAGCGGAAGCCATACAGTTGGCACCACGGGCATGGGCTCTGTAATTACAGCTGGCACACTGGCCTTTGCTGCAGGCAACGGCGGCATATCCACAATTAACACCCAAGTTTGTAACATAACAAGCACCACTTCAGGTGCGTCGTTAGTCATTAATCAAACCGGTTCAATTACCCTGAATGATAACGATGAACATTCTGGATCATTGACAATTGCCGTTCTCGATTCTGGAAGCAGTATAATCGTGACAGGAACGGTGAGAGCGGACAACGGAGTCACGCTTTCCCTACCTACAAGTGGGTCTGGGGCAATCACAACAGTCGCAGGCGGATTGGTGAAAAGTCAAAATGGTTTGACTCTTACTGCAGGCACAGCCGGTTTATCCATGCTAAGCACTCAAGTGGGGCAATTGAACAGCACCACCTACGGCGCTTCACTTAGCGTCTATCAAACTGGACCCATTCAATTGAATACGAACAGCGAAGGTACAGGCTCACTTAATGTAACAACTGCCTCGGGGAGCATAGCAGTGTCTGGCAACACCACGACAGCAGGAGGCGGAATTACACTTGTTTCGAACGGCAGCATAACGAGTAACTCGGGTGGCACCATAAGTTCAAATGGCGGACCGATCGCACTGATAGCTCTAAATGGCAGCCTGACATTAGGGGCCGACATCTCCTCCAGTGGAAGTAGCGTGGGTGGCAACATCCTTCTTGTAGCCACTGGTAGTAGTGCTTCCAACATAACAAGTAGTGGCACAAATTTGCATATTGCAACCATGGGGTCATCCATAAGTGGTGACCTTGCTATAGTTGCGTCAGGTAATATAAGTCTTGCTGCTAGCACGCTGAGAACTGATCTGACTGGCGGTGGAGCGGGAGGCTCAGCATTTCTTAGCGCTGCCGACGCTATTACTGCCGGGGCGCTAACAACCGGAGGTACAGTTGGTTCCAGTCAGGGGTTGATACTGATTACGACAGCTAGCGGTACGACGAATAGTAATTTCAGTTATATTCCATTTATAAGTGGTCATGCTATTGGCACTGTTGCAGCCAATAGCATGGAAATGCTAACGAATGCTAATCCACATTATGCAGTGGTTAGTGCTTATGCAAATGCAGATAACACTGGCACCACAGCGTTGTTGCCTGGACAGATTCCTGGTGGTGGCTTCACAAGTTTCTCGAACACTGGAACAATCACGCTAGGTGGTGACGGCAACTTTAGTTTCAGGAACCTGGTACCCATAGTTGTGTCTAGCTCTAATGTAGTACTTGGTACTGTAAACGGCACAGGAGATGTGAGTCTTACACTGGTTGCTCCGGAAATCAACAGCACAGTTAACAATGCTAACCCCGGTCATTCAATGTCAATAACTGTGGACCATAACATCAACATATATACCACTTCCATAGATACAGAGAATTTTGGCTCCGGCATAGGCGGAAACATTAGCCTCCTAAGTGGCATTGTAGTGACTAACGGAACATTAATAGCTTCATCATATGGCGGCAATATTAATATGCTGGGGATCAATCTTACGACGAACGGTGGAAATGTATTACTGCGAGCAACTAGCAATACGGACCCTGGCAGCGGTACGATCAGTGTTGGCAATATAACCACATCTGGCACCGATGGCGCCAATGGAAGCAACGGAAGTAATGGTGGCGTCATTATTCTTGTTGCCGGCGGGTCAATATCCACTAACAATCTTAAATCAATTGGTGGTCTTGGAAGCAACGGAAACAATGGAAACAGCGGAGGAAACGGTGGCAATGGTGGTGCTATTACACTTACTTCCGGTGGCTCAATAACCACTTCTGCTCTTGACTCGCATGGCGGCAACGGTGGTGGTGGCGGCAGCCCGGGCAACTGTATGGGTTGCGGGAGCGGAGGAAACGGTGGCAATGGAGGCAATGGTGGTGCTATTACACTTACTGCAATCAGCTCAATAGCTACCGGAAGTCTTGATTTGCATGGTGGCAATGGTGGTATCGGCTACAGCAATGGTGGCAATGGTGGCAATGGTGGCAATGGTGGCGTTCTTACCCTCACTGCTATTGGCTCGGTCATTGCTATCAGTCTTGACTCGTACGGTGGTAATGGCGCTAACGGCAGTAATGGCAACGGCGGCTGCGGAGGAATCGGTGGTGCTATTAGTCTTGCTGCCGGCAGCATAGTTACCGCTGGCGGCTTTGCCTCCTGTGGCGGCGACGGTGGTAATGGCAATAACTACAGCTATAGCAGCACCGGTATTGGAGGCAACGGTGGCGATGGTGGTGCTATTACACTTACTGCAGTCAGCTCAATAACTATCGGTAATCTTGATTCGCATGGCGGTCATGGCGGAAACAGCACAGCCCCAGGAGGTGACGGCGGCTCAGGCGGTGCTATTAATCTTACTGCCGGTGGCACAATCACAGCCAGCAGTTTTGCCTCGTACGGCGGCAACGGTGCTGGTTGCAATGGCTGTACCTACGGCTACGGTATCGGCGGATCCGGCGGCAATGGCGGTGTTATTACCATCACTGCCGGAGGCTCAGTGACTACTGCTGGTCTAGACTCATTCGGCGGTAACGGCAGCGCAGGCGGCGATGGCGGTGATGGTGGTGCTATTACACTTACTGCAGTCGGCTCAATAACTACTGGTAATCTTGACTTGCAAGGCGGTAACAGCGGGAATGGCGGAGGCGGAGCTACCGGTGGCGTGGGCGGCGATGGTGGTGCTATTACACTTACTGCAGTCGGCTCATCAATAACTACCGGTAATTTTGACGCGCACGGCGGTAACGGCGGTGACGGCGGAGGCAGCTACTACAGCGCTGCAGGCGGCAATGGCGGCAATGGCGGTACTATTTTAATTATTGCCGGTGGTTCAGTGACTATTAGCAGTCTTATCTCCACTGGTGGCAATGCCGGCAATGGCGGCGACGGCAACCACGGTGGTGCAGGCGGCACTGGCGGCACTGGTGGTAATACTATACTTACTGCCGGTGGTTCAGTGACTATTAGCAGTCTTACCTCCACTGGTGGTGATGGCGGCAACGGTGGCAGTGCCAATTACTACGGCGGCGGCAACGGTGGCAACGGCGGCTATGGTGGTGCTATTTATCTCACTGCTGGCGACTCAGTAACTATTAACAGCCTTGACTCTTATGGTGGCGATGGCGGCAACGCTGGCGGCAACACCAACAGCGGCTATCCCGGACTATACGGCGGTGCCGGTGGCGCCGGCGGCAACGTACAAATTTTGATAACGACGGACTTATCGAATTCGTCCTCTGTTGTTATCGGTGGAATAAAAACAGCAGGCGGTGCCGGCGGCATTGGTGGCGAATATGGTGGTTCCGGCGGCGGCGGCGGCTCTATCACACTTCTTGCCGTGGGCGCAATTACAACTGGCAGTCTTGTCTCTGCTGGTGGTGACGGCGGCAACGATAACGACGGCTGTGGCTATGGCATCGGCGGCAGTGGCGGAAAAGGCGGCAATATTGTACTTATTTCTGGCAATTGGATATCTACTACTGACGTTCTTGACTCGCATGGTGGTCTTGGCGGAAATGGTAACGCAGGAAGCAATAATGGCGGCTATGGCGCTGGCGGGAATGGCGGCGCTGGCGGAAATATTAACCTCATCGCTATCGGGCTAATATCAACTACTGGCACTCTTAACTCATATGGTGGGAATGGAGGCTTGGGCAGCGCTTATTTTAGCGGTGGCAGTGGCGGCAATGGCGGTAGTATTAACCTCGCTGCTGGTGGCTCAATCTCAACGAATGATCTTGATTCTCATGGCGGAGGCAACGGTAGCGTTAGCGGCTGCAGTTTCGGTGGTAACGGTGGCTACGGTGGTGCTATTGCACTCAATGCTGGTGGCACGATAGTTGCTGACAACCTCGACTCATATGGTGGTGATGGTGGCAGCGGCGGGTTAGATGGAGCAGGCGGCAACGGTGGCGCAGGCGGCAACGGTGGCAACGGTGCCACTATTATCCTTAATGCGAAGATTTCAATCAGAGCTGGTAGACTCGACGCCCACGGTGGCGCTGCCGGTGCTGGAGGCTCCACTGATAGCACCAACTGCTACGGGGGCTGCTCCGTTGGGGGCAGCGGTGGTAATGGCGGCTCTGGCGGTGCCATTTACCTCACTACTGGCGGGTTTATATCAACTGTTGGTTTTCTTGATTCTCATGGTGGCAGTGGCGGTGCTGGTGGCTCTATGAATGCCACATGTTGCCAATCCTGTTGCTCGTTTGGCAATATTGGCAACGGAGGCAATGGCGGCAATATCAATCTTACTGCTGGTGGGTCTATATCAGCTGCTGGTTTTCTTGACTCTCATGGTGGCAATGGCGGTGCTGGCAACGGTACAAATACCACGTCCAACTGGTTCGGCAATATTGGCACTGGTGGCAATGGCGGTAGTATTAGTCTCAATTCTGGCGGGTCTATAACAGCCGCTGGCTCTCTTGACTCCCACGGTGGTGAGGGTGGCGGTGGAACCGGTGGACAGACTATAAATGGATGGTACGGCTGGCATAGTTGGTATGGCAACATTGGCGAGTTTGGCAATGGCGGACAAATCCTGTTGGTTGCTCTTGGAGGCTCAGTAACTCTCGGCGGCAACATTACCTCCGGTGGTAGCGGCAACGGCGGGGATGTGAGTTTAGTAGCTATAGGTGGCAGCGACAATTCGAATGTTGTGACAACTTCATCAGCGCTATCAATCGACACGGGCGAGTCAGGCAATGGCGGCAACTTGGCTATTGTAGCTAGTAATTGTATAGATCTTGGCATGGCAAGCAGTCTGACAACAGTTTCAACTGGTAGTGGATCAGGCGGTTCGGCTTATCTAAGTGCGGCTGTGAGTATTTCTGGTGGGATACTGGACACGGGTGGTGCACCGGTACTCCTGACGACTGCTACTGATAACAACTATACTTGTTCAACTTTTATTAGCGGAAATCAGGTCTTGGTCACAGCTAATACCATGCAGACACTATCGGGGGTTCAGCCGGGCAATTTAGGACTTCCCAGTGGCGATGCTGTGACATTGCTGCCGTGGCAGATTCCAGGTGGAGGCTTCACAAGTTTCTCCAATGCGGGGACAGTGACACTTTCATGCGATAGTAATTTCCAGAACCTTGTACCGGTTGCCGTATCTGGTTCAAGTGCATCATTTGGAACGGTTGTCAGAGATAGCAACATCAGCAACGCGAATATGATTTTTGTAGCTCCAGTAGTTAATAATGGTAGCATTGACAACAGTTCAACTACCGGTGCTGGTGCGGCAATCACAATTATTGCTGGTGCGATATCGGTAGGATACTTGCGAACTAATGGTGGCAGTTCTGCGAACAGTTATCTTGGAAACACCTACCTTGTTGGTGATAATGGTGGGTCCATTCAAGTTACGGCAACCAGTGGAAACATCCTTATCGCCGGTGAGGTTAACTCGTCAGGAGGTAATGCACCGACTGCAAGTGACCCTAATTGCGCTGGTAAGGGTGGAGATGCCGGAAGTATTACCATAATGGCAAGGAACGCTGCCACTATCAACGGCACCGTTTTGGCTGCCGGTGGCAGCGGCGGCGATGTCACCTACGGCGACTTTTTCGGTGGTACCGGATGTTACGCTGGCTCCGGCGGCAGCGGTGGCAGTATCACTCTAACCGCAGGTGGTCCAATATCTACAAACGCCAGTGTTGACTCCCATGGTGGCGCTGGTGGTCATGGATGTGATGGCTGTGGCTTCGGCGCGTACTTCTATGGTAATGGTGTCAGTGGTGGCGCCGGTGGCGCTATTAACTTCAGTGCCGGCGGTTCGATTATTAGTAACAGTTTTAACTCAAATGGCGGCTCTGGCGGCAACGGCGGTATTGATGGCGGTGCTGGAGGAAACGCTGGCAGCAGCGGCAATATCAACCTTACAGCAGGCGGCTCAATATCGACCACTAACTCGGTTGACTCCTCTGGTGGCAACGGCGGCAACTCCAGAGACTCAGGAGGTGTCGGCGGCAATGGCGGCAGTGTTGTTTTTAACGCTGGTAGTCAGATATCCATTCCTGACGCTCTTGATTCCCACGGCGGTATTGGCGACAACGGCGGCAACGGTGGTGCTATGTCTATTACTGCCGGTGGGTTGATCACCATTAGCACTCTGTCTACCTATGGCGGGAACGGCAATGGATGCTGCCAGGGAGGCAACTCCGCCAGTGGCGGCAACGGTGCTGTTATAACCATAAATACCGCTGGCACAATATCTATTGCTGCCAGTGTTGACTCTTCCGGTGGCGGTGCAAGTAGCGGACATGGCAACGACTGGTACGGCGCCGGTGGAACAGGCGGCAGTGGTGGCACCGGCGGCGCTATGACATGCAGGAGTGGCGGGTCTATAGTGACAACTGGCGATGTGGACACAGAAGGTGGGGACGGAGGCAATGGCGCCAATGGGGTCGTTTTCGGCCAATACACCGGACATGGTGGCAACGGTGGTAACGGTGGCAACGGTGGCGATATCTTGCTCGCTGCCAGCGGGTTAATAACCAATAATGGATCGGTATTGTCCAGCGGTGGCAATGGCGGCTATGGCGGCATGGGTGTGTCAAACACTTATGGCAGCGACGGCGGCAATGGCGGCGGCGGCGGCAATGGCGGCAATGTTTACCTCACTGCCAACGGGTCGATAACCAATAGTGAATTGGTATTGTCCGGTGGCGGTTCGGGCGGCAACGGTGGTGGTGGCGGCGGCAGCTCGGGCAACTGTAGGGGTTGCGGCACAGGTGGCACCGGTGGTAACGGCGGCAATGGTGGCAATGTAGAAGTTCAGATGACATCCAGTTCGCCATACTCGCTTTCAATCACTATCGGGCAAATCGAAACAATTGGGGGGAACGGGGGTACTGGCGGCTCCGGAGGCAATGGCGACAGTAGCTGCAGCTCTTGCGGCGGCGGCTGGGGCGGCACTGGTGGGTCAGGAGGCGGTGGTGGTGCTATCACTCTTAGTACCGACGCGTCTGTATCCATAACTGACAGCCTCGGCTCCTATGGTGGAAGCGGCGGTGCTGGCGGTTCTGGTGGCATCGGCGGAGACAGCAGTTACGGCAGCAATGGCGGCGGCGGCGGCGCCGGTGGCAGCGGTGGTGCTATCAACCTCAGTGCCGGCGGATCGATATCCGCGACTGGGGGGAGCTTTGAGTCCTATGGTGGAAGTGGAGGCACTGGCGGCAGCGGTGGTTATGGATACTGGGAAAGTGGGCACAACGGAAGTTGTGGCCGCGCAGGCGGTAACGGCGGCAACGGTGGAGCTATTATACTTAGTGCAGGCGGCACGATAACCGCCAGCGATCTACAATCCAGCGGTGGTGCGGGCGGCAATGGCGGCAACGCTGCCGATGGCGGTGCCGGTGGTTCCGGGGGGGACGGCGGGAACGGCGGAAATGGGGGTGGCATTAGCCTCACGGCCAATGATGACTACTCGTTATCCGCTGGCAGCCTCTACTCGATTGGTGGATCCGGTGGATCCGGTGGCAACGGCGGCTACGGAATTAATGACAGCGGAGGCGCTGGTGGAATCGGTGGAAATGGTGGTTGTGGTGGTGCAATTAGCCTTAATGCCGATGATTTGAGGTCCGTCACGAGCTTTGATTCCCACGGTGGCAATGGAGGTTCAGGTGGCATTGGAGGCAACAGCGACCACCGCGACAGCGCTGGACACGGAGGGCAAGGTGGCAATGGTGGTAATTGTGGAGCTATTAGCCTCATTGCTGACAGGTTGGAATTCACCGTAGCTTTGAATACCTGTGGTGGCAACGGTGGATATGGTGGGACTGGTGGCAACGGTGGATATGGTGGGACTGGTGGAATCGGTGGAGCTGGTGGAGTTGGTGGTGCAATCAATCTCACTATTGGTGACTCAATAATCTCTGGCGACCTTGTTTCGAATGGGGGTCTTGGTGGCAACGGCGGTGGAGGTGGAAATGACGACGGTACCGGCTCTGGTGGAAATGGAAATGCTGGATATGGCGGCAACGGTGGAAATGGCGGTAACGGTGGCGTAATCAGACTCACTAGTAGTGATTCTATAAGCAATGCTAACATCGTTTCTAACGGAGGGTCTGGCGGCAACGGCGGCACCGGTGGCAACAGTGGCTATGACGGCGCCTACGGAGGGAGTGGAGGTAATGGAGGAGCTGGAGGGACCGGTGGCGCTATCAGCCTCATAGCCGCTGGATCGATAACAACTGGTAGTCCGGCTTCTAGTGGGGGCATAGGCGGTAATGGTGGTCTCGGCGGTAATGGGGACTACACCTATTCCGGAGGAAATGGAGGTAATGGTGGTGCTGGTGGTGCTATAAATATTGCTGCAGGCAGTTCAGTTACGCTTAACACCGTTATCGCGAATGGAGCTTCTGGAGGAAATGGAGATCACGCTTCCGTATCTGTTGGTGCTGGCGGAACCGGTGGCGGCGGTGGCAGCGTGTCTATCACCGCAGCTATGAGTTCTATAGCACTATCATCAATCAATGCTGGGGACATTAGGACAGTGGGTGGTACCGGCGGCACAATTAGCCTTGCTGTCGTTGGTGGCGGTTCAATAATCACTGGCAGTCTTGACTCCCATGCCGGCAACGGCGCTTCAGGGACGGGCGGAAGTGGCGGCATGATTGATCTCACCACTGGTGGGCTGATATTAATTAATGACACTATTGACTCCCATGGCGGAAACAACGCCACCGGAAACGGCGGCGCCGGCGGCATAGTTTATCTTTGTGCGGGTGGGGCAATAACTGCAACAAGCAATCTTGTTTCTTATGGTGGTACCGGTGGTAACTATAGTGGACCCGGCAGCGGTAATGTCGGAGGCAGCGGTGGGACAATTTACCTTATTGCCGGTAGCACGATAACCACTGGCAGCATCGACTCACATGGCGGTGACGGTATTAATGGCGCCAGTAACGTGGTTGCCGGGAGCGGTGGCGCCGGCGGCATAATTTATCTCAGCGCTGGTGGGTCAATAACTACAATTGGCAATCTTGATTCCTATGGTGGTACAGCTGGCAACGGTAGTGGTGCCACTGGTGGCAATGGCGGTGCTATCTCCCTCACTGCTTGTGGATCGATCACAACCTCTGGTGGTCGTCTTGATTCACGCGGCGGCGATGGAGGCAGCGGAAGTGACGCCAGCTCATCCTGGTGGGGCGGATCTTCGCCTGCTGGCGCTGGCGGTAGAGGCGGCAGTGGCGGACCCGTACAAATTACGATAACAGTTGGCTCCCCAAGTGCATCCACGATAACGACGGATAACATCGAGACAGGAGGAGGCAGCGGTGGTACTGGGGGTAACAACATTATCGCTAATAGCGGTGATGGTACCAATGGGGGTGCTGGTGGAGACGGTGGCAACGCTGGTTCTGTGACCATCACAAATAATGCCAGTGCATCCAGCATCTATATTAATGGAGAAATTAACGCAGGTGGCGGAGTTGGAGGCGAGAGCGGAGCTGGTACACCAATAGGAGCGAACGGCGCATATGGTGCTGGGCAATTTGTACACATTAGCGCAAGCAGCAGCATCTCAATAGTCAGTAATATTGAGTCAGCAGAAGCAGAGTTCTCGGCTACAGTCATCACTACAAGCTCTGGTGCCACGATCATTGCTCCTTCTATTGTGCTGACGGCCGTCGATGGCAACCTTGGTTCAGGTGGAACGCCATCGATTGATGTTCGCATTGCCGCTGCACATGTGATTGCCAATGCTACTGGTAACGTTAATATTATCGATAACCAGTCTGTCGATATAGCTGGCGCATCGTCTGCTGGTGGCACCTTCACTCTAACAACTACCTCAGGCGACATCACTGCAGGCTCTGGTGCAACGATCACTGCCCCTTCCATAGTGCTGACGGCCGTCGGTGACGATCTCGGTACAGGTGGGGCTTCATCGATTGACGTTCACATTGCCGCGGCTAATGTGACTGCCAATGCTACTGGCAACGTTAACGTTATCGACAACCAGTCTGTAGATTTAGCTGGTGCATCGTCTGCTGGTGGCACCTTCACTCTAACAACTACCTCAGGTGACATTACTGACATTACTGGTCAATCAGTGTCTGCGGGATTGCTAAATTCGTCGGTGGATACCACGACAACATTGCCTGTTGACGCTATAAGATCCGGCGGTTCGGTCATCCTCACTGCTCAACGTGGAGGCATTTCAATTGGCGATGGAGCGTCTATCATCAGTAATGGTGGCGACGTGGTATTTAATGCTGCAAGGGGTGACTTAGCCATCGGTAGTAGCGGATCGAGTATATCGACGGTCGTAAGTGCCCTTGGCGGAAATGTGATTTTGCACAGTTCGGGAGCCATTGAGATAGCTGGAGACACAACAATCACATCGGTAGCAAGACATACTGGGGGCAGTGATTTTGCAGGCGGCGTAGTGCTACTTCTTGCAACGCCAGTTTTTGTAGATAATAATGCCTCAGTAATGCAGCAGCGCTCAGCAGATGGTGTGCCAGTGATAGATGGCAAAGTGACGCCAGATGACCCGCTCCATTACATAATGCGCAATGGTGGCTACATAGCTCAAGATCTCAGTCACATTTCGGTGACAGGGGACTCAATGTTCCTAGCAGATGGTGGTGTTATCTGGATTGATCCTCCTGTAGGATCGCCTATATTTTCAGGTGGCGTCACCTTGAGCAACACACATATCAGCGCGATTGCGCCAGCAGGTGGATCCTCCCAGTCTACCCCGCCATGTACGGACTGCATAGTACCGCCGCCACCACCACCGCCATGCCCGGACTGCATACTACCGCCGCCACCACCACCGCCATGTACGGACTGTATAACAGTGCACAATGATCCCAGACCTTTATCCAGCCTTGTAGCCTTGCCCACGGACAAGACGCCAGTGATGCAGCCAGTGTTGCCTGCAGCATCAGCACCCGCTATTCTGCAAGTCCAATCTGCAGCCGTTGGACAATTCTTTGTTTCTTCGACGCCATGCACAATATATGAGTTTGCTTCTTTACCCGGCTGTCAGGTGCAGGGGCAGGCTGGAACTGTCTTTTCAGTGCAGCCAAATAAGACAATGGTCCTGGCAGAAGGAAGGATGCTGGCCGGTGCTGGAGAGCAAGGGTTGGATGTTCAAATAGGTTCAACCAACCGGCACGTTAAGCTGAAGGGGAAGACAATTGCCATACTTGATGCTCGGGCTAAGGGCAATGCCAGAGTGACAGTGCTGGCAGGAGAAGGAGATAGCGCGGCAGAGGTCTTAGCTGGAGGCAAGCAGCTGACAGCGCTTGCGACCGGACAGGAGGCGATGATTGTTGATGCTGGGGATAATGAAGAGTTTATAGCGGCAGATGGAGTTGAACGCCAACCGGTTGGTGCGTCGATTACCAAGTTTGGTCTTTCAATGAAAAAATCTGCGGTCTCAATTAACCAGCTGGTCAGAAAAGAGGCACTGCTTACCTGCTGCTTCGGCATTCCAGGAGCAACACCACACATTGTCTGTCACTCAAGCTGGGTGTCCAAGCGACTGAAGAAGATCTATGGAGAAGAAATAGCGCCGGCAGTATCGTATAACTTCACTCCTGCTTATGACTCTACTCCTGCTCCTAACCCCTCCAGCAACCAGGTGTTGACTTCTTCGAGCACAACTGGAGGATCAAGCTTGAGGCGTCTGCAAACATCAACAGATTCATCGACAGATTCAGCAGCGGTCTCGAATGGATCATCCATAACAAGTGGTTTCGATCAGCAGAATGGTTCGCCCGAGGCAGCCGACTCTCACGACGCAGCAAGCGAAGCGAACTTGCAGCCCATAGCATATATTCAAGCTGCAGCGCCGCAAGGTTTGTGTCTTGGTCAGGATGCAGATATTGTCAATGTGGCAGCCGATCGCTATCGGCTGGTCAAAGGCTGTGTGCTGGCAGCACCACGCAAGAAGCTGACAATAGACACAGGGCACGCAACGATTGTGTCCAAGCCAGGGTCGGCTGTCCTGATCTTTGCCGATGGCGCAGTGACGCGAGTGCTCGATTTGCATGACTGGGCCAAGGGTGATGTGAGTCTCGTCATTGATAAGCACTCTTACGCACTGCTGCCAGGAAATGAGGTTGGCGTGGTAAAAGGTACGGCAAAGGCAGAAGCGGCAAGGTTAGCGCATAAGGATCAATTGGGTCGCAGAAGGATGCGCGTCTTGCAGGTGAATACAGATACTCAGCTAGTCACAGGTGATTTTTCTGTGGTTGATGCTTTGAACAAGTTCCCACTGCTAGCTCATTTGAGTAAGTCAACGTCAGCCTCTGATCGGCATTTGTTCGCCAATATCGTGAAGATGGCAGCCGTACTCTCAATGACGACTGACACGACGCGTGGCTCATATACACGGCAGGAACAACAATAAGTAAAATTCAAGGAGTAACGGTTCCTAGACGTATTGTCATGCCTGACTACAGCTGCATGGAGGCAAGGACGGAATTTGTCAATGACTTGAGACAGATTAAGTGAGAAATTTAGTGTCGTTTTCAAGTGTTTCTCTTTTTCGATGTTGCAGGACTTGTCTGGGAGTGTGGGCAACCTGCCAACATTGGCGGGCGGAC
>CAILLX010000155.1 GCA_903835185.1 uncultured bacterium
ACACTGCCGAAAAAGGCTCTTTTAGGCAATGTTATGATCTCCTCGTTGACCCAAATCTTGATTCATCCATATGCCACCACTCAAACGCCAAACATCATTTTCGGCAAAGTCACCTAATCTGCCTCCCTCTAAACCCTGCAACATCAAAGTCCGCCCCCGGGAATACCTGACTGCAGCTGAGGTCAAACGCCTCAAGGGAGCTGCCCGCACAACTGGACGCTATGCTTTTAGAGACTGGCTGCTGATCACCATGATGTATCGCCACGCTCTGCGTGCCGGCGAAGCTGTGGACTTGCGCTGGGACCAAGTCGATCTCAACCATGGGCGCCTGCATGTTAACCGGCTGAAAAACGGCGACTCTTCCATCCACTACCTCGAAGGTGACGAAGTGCGCTCCCTGCGCAAGCTCAAGCGTGACTATGCCGAGTCTGATTTCATATTCTCAAGCGAGCGCCAGGGACCTCTGACCACGCGCACAGTCCATCACATCATTGCTCGTGCCGGTGAGGTTGCCGGTATCCGCTTTCCAGTCCATCCCCATCAGCTTAGGCATGCTAAGGGCTACCAGCTCGCCGGTCGTGGTGAGGATACCCGCGCCATCCAGGCTTACATGGGGCATAAGAACATCCAGCATACTGTTTTGTACACGAAGCTCGATCCCCGCCGCTTTAAAGGCTTCGGCAGGGATTAATCTTTAATTTACGCAAGTTGCGTATAATTATACGTGATATGCATAAATCCTCGGCTCTTGATGCTTTGATGCCCTACCTCCGCCAGCAGCTCCTAGCGGCGACAGTCTTGCAGCCAGACCGCTCCTGGTATCTCACAGAACTGTCCCAGTTCCTTGCGGTCACACCGTCGAGCCTCCAGCGGGAACTGAACCGTCTGACCGAGGCTGAGATCTTGAATCGGCGTCAGGATGGAAATCGCGTTTATTATCAGGCCAACCAGCAGTGCCCGTTCCTTTCCGATATCCAGTCTCTTATGATCAAAACCATCGGACTCATCGAGCTCATAGCTCAGGCTCTTGAATCTCTTACCGCCGGCATCGACGTTGCCTTTGTCTTTGGCTCGTTCGCCCAATCAGCGGAAATAGCCACCAGTGATGTCGATCTGATGATAATTGGTAACGTTGGACTGGCTGAGTTAGCGCCACTACTGCGCAATCTGGAAAGACGCATCAACCGGCCAATAAATCCGATTATACTGACTGCAAAGGAAGCAAAAGAGAAGTTGGCAGGGGAAAATCACTTTATTGAACGCGTAAGAGTGGCTTCGAAGTTATATCTCTGGGGGAAAAACAGTGAGCTTGGAAAAGCTTTTGACGGACAAACGCCTAAAGACCCACACGGCAACCCCAGTTGAGATAGCTGATCTACGGGCAGTCGTTGACCGCGACTTGCAAGATGCCCGCCTGTCTGGACTCTCTCCAGACAGAGGCTTTGCCATTGCTTATAACGCTGCACTCCAGGTGGCTCAGATGCTAGTGCTTTGTGCTGGGTATAGAGTCGCTGCTGTTTCCGGTCATCATGTCATCACCTTTCAGGCTGCTGAAAGCATCGTGGGAAGCTCAGTCAGTAGGCTAATGGCTTATTTCGACATCTGTAGACGAAAAAGAAACCATGTCGATTATGATGGAACTGGCATAGCAACAGATACCGAAACCACCGAGCTGATAGCCAAAACAGAAGAATTTTTGCTGCTTGCTGAGGACTGGATTGCAGCCAATCATTCCAAGTTCAAGAAGTCATTGCACTCTCTCTGATATCACAAGGAATCCGCGCATATTTTGCCAGCCCGCCCAAATTGTCCTGCCGGCTCATCCGTGTCTTCTCTTGCCCACTTTTCAAGGGCC
>CAILLX010000156.1 GCA_903835185.1 uncultured bacterium
GCTTAACCAACTACGTACGGTAACTCGCCGGCTCATTCTTCAACAGGCACACGGTCACACTATCAAATAGTGCTCCCATTGCTTGTAAGCACACGGTTTCATGTTCTATTTCACTCCCCTTCCGGGGTTCTTTTCACCTTTCCATCGCTGTACTTGTTCACTATCGGTCGCCAGACAGTATTTAGCCTTACCGGATGGTCCCGGCAGATTCGTACAGGGTTTCTCGTGCCCCGCACTACTTGGGATACTCCTGGGGTTCAGACGCTTTCGCTTACCGGACTGTAACCGTCTCTGGTGTGCCTTTTCAGACATCTTCAACTATCGTCATCCCATCCCATGATGGAGTCCCACAACCCCCCCATGACTTGCGTCACAGAGGTTTGGGCTATTCCCCGTTCACTCGCCGCTACTGAGGGAATCACTGATTTGTTTTATTTTCCTCCGGGTACTAAGATGTTTCAGTTCCCCGGCTTACCTCGTACCGTTCTATGTATTCAAACGGCCGTCACCAGACATTACTCTGGCGGGGTTGCCCCATTCGGAAACCCGCGGATCTAAGTCTGTAACAACTCCCCGCGGCTTTTCGCAGTTTACTGCGTCCTTCATCGGCTGCTGGCGCCTAGGTATCCACCGTGCGCTCTTTGTAGCTTGACCAATTGTAACTGCTGTGCTCATCTTCCTTTTTGCTTTCACAAACCGGAGACTCGCTGGCGTGCAGCAGTCACTACATTGGTGAATTACGGACACTCAATATGCAGTTTTCAGGGTACGTTGCCGGCTTTTATACGGTCTCTCGGCTGACCGGTCAGGAATTGCGCCTGACGAATTTTCAATGATACCAGATTTTTTTGCTGTTTCTTCTGTCTTTTTCTGAATCTTACTTCAGCTATCTATCTGGTCAATTCGGCTTTCATTCTGGGCTGATCTGTTTTTGCTGCCTCTAATTCAAGCCGTTATCAATGCTTTTAATTATCTGGAGGCTAGCGGATTCGAACCGCTGACCTTCTCCGTGCAAAGGAGACGCTCTACCAACTGAGCCAAGCCCCCATCCTACCCACTGTCGGCGCTTGTAGCCTCCACCGCCTGGGGCGTTTAGGAACTGGCCGACTGCTCCTCCTCCACCTCTTTCGACATTTCTGTCTGCTAAGCTTGCCTCTTTACTCCGATTGTTTTTTGCAATCGTGTCTTGGCTAGCCCGCTTTCGACCACCAGTCACATTGGCTTCTGCCGCTGCTAGTTGATCTTTTGCTCTGGCTCCAACTGCTCCTTTTACCTACGAAGCAGCGTGGAGTAATTGCTGTCCAGTCGCAACAATTCCTATATTACAACACCCACAAGCACAATGGAACATCCACATAAAGTCTTAACAGCTGCTGCAAAAAGAACTGCTATTTTCACAACCTGTTTTCCCCTACACACAGGCAGACACTCGCGCTGCAGCAGGTTTTTGCAGTTTGTCAGCAATAGCAATTATCAAGCCATTCATTTATAAGGATGGCACCCAAAACTGCACCATGTTCGTATATAGACGATCATTGACAAGTAGCTGCTATGCAGTAAAACCACCGTTTAGAAAGACTTCTTCCCGACAACAGTTACTGACAACATTGTTCTTGTTGAAAAACTGGGCCATCCTGGACTCGAACCAGGGACCTCACCCTTATCAGGGGTGCGCTCTAACCACCTGAGCTAATAGCCCACACCTGAAGAATTCTACCACTTCAATCAGCCCTGTCTAACCCTGTTAAGCAATATGGCAACATATAGCTAACCTTTGAGCAGACAGCAGCCACTATCTCGCCCGGACACACGATCACGCGGCAGGGAAGGCCATTTCTTCATGCAGCACCTATCTATAGATCCTGGTTACTAATCGTATGAGCCTAGCCTTGGCTGAACTCTTTGCTCAGGCAGCATGTTTTGGTTGCCTATCAGCTTGTTGACATGCTGACCTGCTCGCTCCATCGCTGCACAACAACTTCCATTTACACCCAATGGTTAATCATTGATATGATTCATATAGCCTGGAAATTATTATGGAAAATTTGCCAATGAATAAGCGCTCACGAAATTGTATTAGAGCTTTGACTGTTACATCCTTGCTCGCGGCAACACTGGCGCCCATCGTCATTAGTAGCTCTAGCTTTGCTCAAGTAACTACGCCAAAACAGCCAACTATTACGAAGCGAGAAGTCCAAGCAAAGAAAGACAGTATTATCAAATCTTGCGGCATCAATACCGCTCAGCAGATGCCTGTCAATTTCCCTATCCCTAGCTATCCTAACAATGTCACCAAGACCAATTTCATCAATTCGACCAAAGGATCAAAGTCGGCGGCAGCAACCATTCTTACAAAAGATCCCCCCAACACAGTGTTTCAGTGGTACCAGGCTGCCTGCCTTAAGGCTAACTTCCAAGTTAAATCTCACCAGCCAAAACAGTTGAAAAAGAACGCAAAGTTTGATCGCCACTATCTCATCAACGCCAAGAAAGACAAGCAGGAGCTTTACATTTTCTGTATTCAGAACCCTAAGGCTCCAGGAAGCATTATCAATGTGAGCTGGACGATGCAGCCCAAATAGTTGTCAGTGGCGACTGGGCTACTCATAGCGGGGTGCAAATTCCCAGCGAGTACACATCAGTCCAGCGCTTCACTCTCACTTGTCCCAGACAGCCGTTATAGCCAGTGCCCGAAGTCCAATAAAGATCCTTCTCCCAGGTGCCCCAGCCCAAAGCAAGGTCTTCTGAACAGAAAGGATCTGGAGTAACGATAGGACTGAAGAAAATGGGAGCCGGAGTGGAAGCATCATCAACAAATTTCGTCTCTGTGCCATCCGGATCATTGCTAATCATTGCAGCCAACCAGGGTGCCTGGGCTATTGCCACCGCCTGTGGCTGCACTGTAAGGTTTTCCCCATCTGGACTGAAGAGATAAAAATCCTGTTGCCCGGCAATCATCCAGCCGATTGTAACTGGATCGCTGAGAACAGAATGGAGATCTGACGCAGTTTTGCTCACACCTACTTTAGTGATCATTTCATCTATTCTGTTTACCATAGCTGCTTCAATCTGGCTGGTGTTGCCGCTTGGAGCCCCAAATATGATTTGATCCAGCGAACGCCCCACAACATCAAGTCCAAGAGTGACAGAATCAGGTGTCACAGTTGAACACAAAATGCCTCCGGCTGGCATGGGAGTACCAGTCTGGGTGTCTGTAGCATAGCCATAAGTTTGTTTAACTCCAAATTCAATCGGAGGATACCCTGTAGGAAAGAAATACCAATGCGACTTCATATCATCTAATTTGATATGGATGAAAGAATGGGGAATAGCCATGGTAAATGTTTCGCGCGGATTGGATTGAACCCAGGATATTGCCAGTTCGGTCAAGCCATCACTCTTGGTAACATTGCCTGCCACCGAGAAAGCATTGGGCACAGCTGTATTCCAGCTGGAAGGCAGCATATTTGGAGGTTGCATAGCTGCTTCAAAAGGGCTCCTGGATACCAGGTGCGGCTTTTCATCAAACTGGAACGGTACCTGCCAGAAAGTACGGTTAGCCACAGTCATCGGGTAATAACCTGGCAGAAACTGAATTCCAGCAGCCGCCGCAGGAACAGGATTTCTCGTACAGTTCACAAGAAACTCAGTGGGAATGTTATAGCCAATGGCACCAAAACTGCTAACTATGTCAGATGGCATCTGAATATTACTTTCATCGCCTCTATCCATTAACGATGTTTGCCACTTTGCCCCTGGCAAGACTGTTACTGATTTCCCCACTTCCAGCATACGTACAGAGTTGCGCTGAGCAAAATCAGTAAAGAATGAATATAGATTGGAGGCAGTGGTCAGCTTTGTGGAAAGCGCATCACTTATAGCTTGAGCACCCTGGAAAGCAGAAGCAGCATTGCCGTCTCCTGAGCCGGCGTTACCACCGGCAGCATCAGAATTGAAAGCAACCAGCATTGCTTTAGCCCACACCCGGTTAATGTTTCTCAGATCAACTGTATGTCCATCAGTAGTTACATCTGAAAAGAACTGCTGATTAGTATCGCCTGACAGATCGACTGTCACAAAATCGAGAACTTTCTTTCCAACATTGAGCGCTCCGGCATCAACAGCACTCTTGACCTCTTTGCTGCCTCCCATATACATTGTGATAAAAACAAAAGCGACTCCAAGAAGTACCAGAATCAGAGCCAGAGCTGCACTCAAGGCAATTGCAGATCCGCTGCTTTTTTTTCGTTGCTTCACCATTAAACAAGAACCTCTCTGGAAATCATTGGCGCAAAACTATTTAAGTTGCGCAACTATCTGGGCTTAAACGTTAGGCACATATGCACTCAACTCCTGAACAATTAATTGACAATCGGCTCGATATCTTTGGCCAGAAAAGTCATATGACTGTATCCAGGGAATGGTACCGGTAGCTGGACCTCCATCCTGGTCTGAACAGCAACACCGTCTTTACTCGCTGAATAATTGAAATTATCAAGTGCGATTGAAGTGACAATAGCGTTGCTGTGAAACGACTGCAGCGATTTTTGTGCTGCCTGCAAAGCTGAAGCTGAATCTCCCTGATTGGCGGCAGCCCGTGCTGCATTTTTTGCAGCAGTATCATTCATTGAGTTGGCTGTTACCAGCACCATAATATCGAGCAAAAACAGGGCAATCGGAATCAAAATAAATGCTGCTGCAATAGCTTCAACAAGACCCTGACCATTTCTCGACCTCACTCCAACCTTCATTTCATCGTCCTCTCACTGGTTGTCCACAAGACACTTGCCGCTCCATCTACAACTGGCAGTCGGTCAGTAATTAGGTCAATTGCATCCAAATGTTTCCCTGAGTCTTAAAACTCCCTGATTGACCTAAAAGACAGGACTATGGTTGTCCGTAATCCGGGTTTTCCACAGGTCGCTCGGCGACAATGTTGAAAGTCATCGGTCCGTTGAGCCCAGGCACATTGACTGCAGGTATCGGAATAGGAAGAAACGGGCTGCAAGTGACTGTTGTCTGCACAATGACTATCTTGTCAGTGATTTGATCAGAACCTGTTTGCCCCTGGCGATAACTTACTGTTGTCTGTGGATCACCCACCATTTTGACGTACTGTCCAAATCCTGCAGCTTTCCACTGATCTGGAAGCGCCTTTATGATCGGTCCTGTTGAACTCATTGCATCTGTCCACTTAGTCAGCGATGCTTCATGCACTTGAATGTTATTGAGCACCATGCAGCAGCCGTATGACACCAACATGCTCATCAAATCTAATAGTGGGAAAAAGATGCAAATTAAGAGTAACCAGAGCGCTGGACCAAACTCGGCAATCGAAGATCCTGTGCTGCGGCGTCTCACCCTTACCATTTCTCTGGTCATGAACATGTTTTTGCTCCGTTTACAAAAGTTTACAACTTGGCAACAATAGAGTCCTGCATCCTCAATTGACGAACAGACAGAAGATTTTAGAGAGCTGCCCCGGCTGCCAAGCACAAGTTTGCACAACCCGGTAAACAATCAAATTGCCGCCACACAAAATTCAGACAAACTAAATACTAAAGAACATTCGAGTATCAGGGGATTCCGTTCCATCTATAGGCAATTGTGCCTCAGAGGCACCCTTTGCAGACATAATAACATAGACACCGCCGCCGCGGAGCCTCTGCCAGCGGGGCTTTCGCCACGCATATGTATATTCTGGACAAAACGCTACTATGGACCACCACAGGCAGAACTCCAGCTTGCTTAGTTTGGACTAATCATGCTGTTATCACGGTTGTAAAGATGCTTACTTTTTGGTACCTTTTACTTAAGTTCGAGACACGGTCGAACAATGCGGTGAGGTGGTGAGTAATGCTTGACGTCTTAGGAGCAATTTTTGTCGCAGTCATGGTTATCGGTATGATTGCCTTCGGACTTTGGGCTTTCACTTCATGCGTCAGCCGTTATCAATAATCGGCACTAAACAGCTGTCCATCAGGACGCAGTCGTGGTGCGAGAATAAGATAAACGGAAAGCTGCCTTCTCTCTAATCTCTGGCGCTGCCGTCCCGGTACAAAATTTCTGGAGATAAGGGGATTCGAACCCCTGGCCTCACGGGTGCGATCCGTGCGCTCTACCAACTGAGCTATATCCCCGTTGACACAATTATAAACTGCCCGAACAGAAGTTGTACGCTCAGGCAACTAATTGGCAACCAGCCGGGCAAACTTGCGCCTACCTACCTGCAACACGACGCCGCCGGCATCCGTCACTACAACCTGGTGATTTGGATCCTTTACCGGCTGTCCGTCCAGTCTGACGCCACCTTCCTGCACCAGACGCTTGGCTTCACTGGAACTAGCTACAAGCTTGGCTTCCACCATGACGCGGAATAGCTGGACCGGTGAGGGCACCACATGCAGTGGCATATCGTCCGGTGCAAGCCGCTGGCTGTGAATGCGTTGCCATTCCTCAGAAGCCTCGGCAGCAACGCTTCCGCCATGATATTGCAACACTATTTGGCTGGCCAGCTGCACCTTAGCATCCTTGGGATTGCCTCCATGCTCAAGCTCGTCTTTGATCTTGTCGATCTCGGTACCAGGCAGAGTTGTCGTCAGTTCAAGGTACTTGACAATAAGTTCATCAGGAATGCGCATGCATTTGCCGAACATGTCTGCTGGAGTATCTTTGAGTGCGATGTAATTGTCGTACGACTTAGACATTTTTTGCACGCCGTCAGTGCCTTCCAGAAGGGGAAGAAGCATGGCAAGCTGCGGTTCCTGACCGTAATGCGGCTGGAGCTCGCGCCCTTGCAATATGTTGAAGCGCTGGTCAGTACCACCAAGCTCCACATCTGCTCTCACTGCTACTGAATCATAGCCCTGCGCCAGCGGATAGAACAGCTCATGGAAGCCTACTGGAAGCTGTTTATCCAGGCGTTCACCAAACGCTTCTTTGGCAAGAAGTTGATTGGCAGTAACCAGGCTGGACAATTTCAGTACATCACTAAAGGTCATAGTTCCAAGCCAGTCGCTGTTATTTACCAGCTCTACTTTCTCAAGATCGAGAATTACTCCCATCTGGTCAAGATATGTTTGAGCGAAAGCAGCAACTTGCTCGCGGCTGAGCGACGGGCGAGTCGTGTTGCGCCCTGAAGGATCGCCTATCTGGGCGGTAAATCCACCAATAATAAGAACAACCTGGTGACCAAATTCTTGGAACCGTCTCAGCTGCCGAAAAACGACTGCGTGTCCAAGATGCAAATCGCAAGAGGTTGGATCTATTCCGAGCTTTGCTCTCAACTTGCGCCCTTCACGGCGCACAGCAAGCAGTTTGCGAGCAAGACCGTCTGCGCCACCGGGCAGCACTTCAGAGCCTCTCGCCAGCTCACGCGCCTCCTGGGCAATATCAGGTGGAATAGATGCGGAATTCAAGTCGCTTTTGGCACCAGTCATTTTGCAAAAATCCTACTTTGTCTCTAAAAACTGAATATACATTTAGAATCAGTACTTGTCAGGAAAGCTTTCTGCTTTTCAACAATGGAGTAGCACGTAAATGAACGGTAACGCATTTAGAATCATCGGGTAACTGAGACAAAAGCTTTCAACAACGTGTCAGGCGGACGAACCGAGCGACAGCAGCAGAAAGCCTGTAAACATAGAATCTTAGCATGGCTGTCAACTTCACTTGCTCAGTTACTATCACTAAGCTAAGATCAGTTACCAATGTATTTTTAAGAGGTGAAGTTGATCGATGTCCAGCCAGTATAATCCGCAAGAGATAGAGGAGAAGTGGCAATCCCAGTGGGAAGAAAGTGGGATATACCGCGCTGTTGACTCTGACAAAAAGCCAAAGTATTACTCGCTGGTGATGTTCCCATATCCGTCTGGTGACCTGCATATGGGTCACATGCGAGTTTATACAATCTCTGATGTGATAAGCCGCCACAGAAGGATGCTGGGTTATAACGTGCTTAACCCGATGGGTTGGGATTCTTTCGGACTGCCTGCTGAAAATGCAGCTATGGCAAGGTCGCTCCATCCGGAGTCCTGGACCAACCAGAACATCAAGTTTATGCGCGACGAGCAACTGAAGAAACTCGGCACCAGTTATGACTGGACACGCGAAGTCACTACATCCTCCCCGGATTACTACCGCTGGACACAGTGGATCTTTCTTCAGTTCTACAAGGCAGGACTGGCTTACAGGAAGCAAGCACCTGTCAACTGGTGCCCGGTCTGTGAAACTGTCCTTGCTAACGAACAGGTGGAGGATGGTGCTTGCTGGCGTCACCCGGAAACACAGGTAGTGCAAAAGCAGATGGAGCAGTGGTTCCTGAAAATCACAGCATTTACCGACTCACTGTTAAAAGATCTTGACTCTCTAACTGGTTGGGCAGAACGCGTTAAGATCATGCAACGCAACTGGATTGGACGCTCCGAAGGTGCTGAGTTGCACTTTACAGTTGCCAGCCAATCAGATCTGCGCATCTCAGTTTTTACTACCAGACCGGACACCGTATTTGGTGTGTCATATCTGGTCCTTGCTCCGGAAAACAGATTAGTGGCTGAGCTTACCACCCCCGAGAATAAGGAGAAGGTGGCGTCCTATGTAGCTCAGGCTGCTCGCAAGTCTGAGCTGGAGCGCATGGTGGCAACTGATAAAGTAAAGACTGGAATGCCAACCGGCAGTTATGTAATCAATCCGTTTAATGGAGAGTCTGTTCCCATCTGGGTCTCTGATTACGTGTTAATGAGCTATGGCACTGGAGCAGTAATGGGCGTTCCAGCTCATGATGAAAGAGATTTCCAATTTGCCAAAGAGTTCGGCTTGCCAATAAGAGAAGTGATTTCACCAACTGACACGCCAGCGCCTGAGCTAAAAGAAGCCTATCTGGAAGAAGGCATCATGGTCAACTCGGGCATGTTTAACGGCTTAAACAGCAATACTGCCAAGCAGAGCATTATCGAATGGGCCGCTTCTCACGGAGCTGGCGCCAAGAAAATACAGTACCGGCTGCGCGACTGGCTCATTAGCAGACAGCGTTACTGGGGATGCCCAATTCCGCTTGTGCATTGCCAAAGCTGTGGCATTGTGCCGGTTAGTGAAGATAGACTTCCTGTTGAGCTGCCAATTAAAGGTATTGAAATTACAGGATCAGGCGGATCACCGCTTGCACGTACCCACTCCTGGATTAACACTACCTGCCCGCGCTGCGGTAAGGAAGCCAAACGTGATCCTGACACAATGGATACATTTATTGATTCAAGTTGGTATTTCTTGCGTTATACAGATGCGCACAATAGTGCTGTTCCGTTTGATGCCGCTAAAATTAACTACTGGATGCCTATTGATCAATATGTAGGAGGCATAGAACATGCCATCCTTCACCTGCTCTACTCACGCTTTTTCACTAAGGCCTTAAATGAGTTAGGCTTGGTTGACTGCAATGAGCCGTTCGTCAATCTGCTCTCTCAGGGGATGGTGACCAAGTTCTCACCTGCTTCAGGGCGAATTGAGAAGATGTCTAAATCTCGCGGCAATGTGGTCGGCACTAACGATTTCTTCAAAAAATTTGGTGCTGATTCGGCCCGCCTTTTTACCTTATTCGCCGCCCCACCCGAGCAGGAGCTTGAGTGGTCGGAAGAAGGCGCCATAGGACAGTACCGCTTCCTGGCTAGAATTTGGCGGCTGGTAAACGATTTTGCCGGCAGTATGAATCCTTTAGCCTGCATCAATGAATTTGGCAGCCTTGACGATAGCAGCAAAGATCTGCTCAAACTTGTACACAAGACTATCAAAGCAGTTTCACGAGATCTCAACACTGAGTCGTTTAGCTTTAATACTGCCATTGCCCGTTGTATGGAGCTCGTGAATCGTCTGTATAAGTATGTCGCCGAAAAGACAGCCGGGGACGAGCTGAAAGCTAGCCTGGAGGAGTTGGATCTCATCTCATTTGCCGTACGAAGTCTTCTTCTACTTATGGCACCTATGGCTCCCCATATTACTGAGGAGCTCTGGCATACCACCGGCTGCGCCGGCAGCTCCAGCGAATCAATTCACTGTACTCAATGGCCAGCTTATGTTGAGGATCTAACAGTTGACAACGAAGTTGAGCTTGTCCTTCAGGTTAACGGCAAAATTGTCAACAAACTGGTTGCACCCAGAGGGCTGGACCGGCAAAATGCCGAACAGCTTGCCATGTCCGACTCCCGGATTCAGAGTAAGATTAACGGGCAGCAAATTCGCAAGGTTATAGTAGTCGCTGATAAGCTGGTCAATATAGTCGTATAAACTGCTGCAACCACGCCCTGTGAGCAGCTGCTTCCACTCTAATCTTTCCACAGTGACTACCAGCTGAAGAGAAATTGTAGTAATTTACAAGTATGACATTGCCACATGACTATCAAAGAAGAGTCGAACTACAGGCACCAGTGACGCCCTGGGTGACGATCGGTTTGCTTGCCCTCCTGTTTTACATGTATTTTCAGTTTGTTTGCCACGGGCTCCTCTGGCTCAAGGTCAACTCTTTTTGCCCGGAAAAGTGTTATTTCTTCTGGCTGCAGCAAAGTTATCTGCCGCTGGCAAGCATGACATTCTGGTCCACTTTCTGCTCGGCTAACATCTGGCACATGCTTGGCGGTGCTTACTTCCTCTGGGTGTTTGGTTCGACAGTTGAATTACGGCTTGGACTGCAAAGATACTTAGTCCTTGTCGTTATGTCATGGTTGGGCAGCTGGCTTATTGTCTCGCTTGATGCTGGGCTGGCAAGCTCAGGGCTCTATATCGGTCCAGGATTTCTCACAGCCGGCATAATTGGGGCCTATCTTCTCTTCTTTCCTGAGAAAAAGATTAATCCTGGCGGTAATATCGGACGCTCAACAAGCATCTTCAAACATGAACCAGACGAAGAACCGGCAGCCCACTTTGGAATATCCCCGTGGTGGCTGCTCATCTCATTTGTTTTCTTTGAAGTGGCTATGCACTTTATTTTGACCAACATGTCTGTGCAATTCGATAATCTGCGCTTTGTTCCGACAGTAGGAGCATTCTTGCTAGGATTGGTCAGTTGTGCTTTGCTGGTTGCCCAGGCTTCTCGCGGTCGGGCCGGGAATCCTTTGACAGTTTTAGCTGTTCAGCACTACAGACACTTGCGAACACTCGATTTAGGGCACGAGGAGTCACTTGAAGGTACAGCCAAACTCATGAGCTGTCCTGTCGAGCAGGTGAGAGTATGGGTTAGTAAAGGCGGTAAAGTCTTGCCGCAAAAGTCTTAGAAATCGTAAAGGTTGTTTCAATCACGCATTAGAAGATTGGCCCGGATTTCAAGCTCTCGAGCAGGTACTATTTGGTGAGAAGAGCAAATAATGACTAACGAGGTCATCTGCGAGCTGTTTTGAGTCAAGCGGACCGGTCCAACCAGCCAAGTTTATTGTCAGGTGCTACTGACAGAACTTCTAGCCGTCCTGAGTACCTTGATACTTTTCGCTGGAAGCGCATTTTGCAGGTGGCTTTAGATGCTGTCGCCTTTAGCCTATCTCTCTTATGCGCTTACTTAATCAGATTTGACGGGTCGCTGCTTCCCACCTATACTCACCAGCTGTTCTTTCTCGTGCCGACTTTTGTCTCGGCACGCATAGCTTCCAACCTGCTGTTTGGCGTCTATCGCAGGCTGTGGCGTTATACAGGATTGACAGAGATGCTTGAACTCGGTTGTTCAGTACTGACAGTCACTACTGTCATCCTGGCAATCCGCGGTTTTAACCTGATTTCTGTAAGCGGCACTCAACTTTCATTTAGCATTATCTTTATTGAGTGCGGACTGGCCTTCTTCTTCTCTGGCAGCCAGAGAGTGCTGCGCCGGCTGCAAACAGAACATACTCAGCGCCGCCACTGGAGACAGCCAGTCAGAAAGAGAGCGCTTCTTGTAGGCGCCGGTGAGTCTGGACAGATGGTGGCACGCGAACTTACACAACGCCCGGACGTGGGGATCGATATAGTCGGTGTGCTCGATGACGATCCACACAAAGAGCGTACCAGGATCGGCAATCTCACAGTATTTGGTACTACGCAAGATCTCCCCAGACTGGCAGAAGATCTCTGTATAGACCAGGTAGTAATAGCCATGCCATCAGCACCACCTGCCGAAATAAGGCGGATTGTCGACATGTGTCGCACCGCCGAGGTGGAGACACGTATATTGCCCGGACTGTTCGAACTAATTGAAGGACGTGTCAATGTCAGCCAGCTACGAGAAGTCTCATTATCCGACCTTTTAGGCAGGGAGCCTGTAGAACTGGATAGCGTATCAATTGCTGGCTATATCGAAGGGCGCCGCGTGCTAGTTACTGGTGCCGGCGGTTCAATTGGCAGCGAGCTGTGTCGCCAGCTGATTCGTTTTCAACCACAATCTCTAGTCATGGTTGGCAAAGGTGAAAACAGCATTTTCTTCATCGGACAGGAGCTGAAGGAGCGTGCCGAACCTGTGGAGATTGTCTCCATTATTGCCGATGTGCGCGATGGACGCCGGATGAACAACATATTCGAGAAGCATCGCCCTCAAGTTGTATTTCATGCTGCTGCTCACAAGCATGTCCCGCTTATGGAAGATAATGTTGGCGAAGCAATTTCAAACAATGTCCTGGGGACACAGAATATAGCCAAACTGGCAGATAATTGGGGAGTTGAGACATTTGTACTTGTCTCTTCTGATAAAGCTGTCCATCCAAGCTCAGTCATGGGTGCTACCAAGAGAGTGGCAGAGCTGATAATACAAGACTTAGCCAGGAGATCCACAACCAAGTATGTAGCTGTACGTTTCGGCAATGTGCTCGACAGCAGAGGCTCGGTCATCCCAACCTGGCGCAAACAAATTGCTGCTGGCGGTCCAATTACAGTCACAGATCCAGAAGCAACACGCTATTTCATGCTGATACCGGAAGCAGTGCAGCTCATTATCCAGGCAGGAGCAATCGGCTCTGGCGGCGAGATATTTGTTCTGGACATGGGCAACCCAGTGCGTATAGCCAACCTGGCCCATGACCTCATCAAACTGTCAGGACTCCATCCAGGAGACGATATTGAAATTAAGTATATCGGGCTGCGACCAGGAGAGAAGCTGCATGAAGAGCTGCTCACTACTGAAGAGGGTTTGACTAAGACTGTCTACAAAAAGATTTTTGTCGGACAACCACAACAGATAGATCACGACGATCTGATGTCTCGTCTGGAGGCGCTCATAAAGGCTTCCGAAATTGATGACGAAGCAACCATTCGCATCTCCTTGAATGAGATGGTGCACGGAACGCTCCAGATGGAGTCCAGCCACAGGTGAGCAGATCTGTCAACCTCGGCAACGGATAACCGGCAGTCCGCACCAGAAAGTTATAATAATGCTGACAGCTGGCAGATCAGCCGGTCAGCGATTTATCATGTAATACTGACGCAGCAACAATACTCTGCCGGCAGGAGGAATAATGAGCTCATCAAAATTGCAAGCTAAAGAGAGCAAGCTGGTGAACCAGCTAAGTAACCTCGATAGACTGCTTGTGGCTTATTCAGGCGGCGTAGACAGCTCTGTTCTTGCGTATTATGCCTGCAAAGTATTAGGGGCAAAGGCCAAACTGGTCATAGCTATTTCGCCCAGCCTGGCTGCCGATGAGCTGGAAGCTGCCCGCAACCAGGCAAGACAGTTCGGCTGGCATTTGCTGGAGATTGTCACAGATGAAGTGAGCAAACCGGAATATCAGCGCAACGATACTATGCGCTGTTACTTTTGCAAGAGCGCTCTCTTTGAAGAGATCGAAAAGATTGCTGAGCAGCAAGGAGTACAGTACCTCGCTTATGGAGCAATTTATGACGATCTCAGCGACTTTCGTCCCGGAGCTAAAGCTGCTCATGAGCACAAAGTGCTGACTCCGCTGCAAGCAGCCGAGCTGACCAAAGATGACGTCAGATTGCTTGCCAGGCAAGCAGGGCTGCCTTCCTGGGATAGGCCACAAGCTGCCTGTCTCGCCTCCCGCTTTCAGACATACGAGCCTATCTCAGTCGAACTGCTCGGACAGGTGGAGAAGGCTGAGCATTATCTCCACACACTCGGATTCAAGCAGGTAAGAGTCAGGCACCATAGAGATCTGGCCCGCCTTGAATTTGGTGTTGACGAACTGCCGCGTTTAACGGCAGATGTGCAACTTTTGAAGCAAATAGCCTGCGAGCTTAAGAAGCTAGGCTACACCTACGTTGTACTCGACATGGAAGGTTACAGACAAGGTTCGGCAAACCAGATTAAGGCAGATGAGAAAAAGCAAGTATGGACCGCAATAAGCTAAATGAACTGCTCAGAGCTGTTGCCCAGGGAACAGTGCCGCCAGAAAGAGCTTACGAGAAGTTAAAAGACCTTCCCTATAGCGAACTGGACTTTGCCAAGATAGATAATCATCGCTCTGTTCGACAAGGGATGCCCGAAGTAATCTTTTGTCCGGGCAAAACACCTGACCAGATTACCAGGATTGCTCAAGAGCTGAAAGCGCGGCACGAAGTGGTTGTAGCTACTCGCTGCAGCTCTGAAGTTGCCGCCTCTGTGCTGCCAGTGCTTTCAGGAGCTGCCTATAAGGAGCAAGCAAGAATGATTGTCTGGGGCACCGCGGCTGAACCAGCTCCGGATACCCCTTACGTAGCTGTAGTAGCAGCAGGTACTGCAGACCTTAATGTTGCCGAAGAAGCTGCCTGCCTGCTCGGAGCTGCTAGTGTTGCTATTGAAAGGCTCTACGATGTTGGTGTTGCCGGCATCCACAGACTCTTCTCTAATATGGAGATGTTGCGGCGGGCAGCAGTTATTATTGTAGTTGCCGGCATGGATGGTGCCTTGCCGAGCGTTATCGGCGGTTTGCTTGAGAGCCCGGTGATAGCTGTGCCTACGTCAGTTGGATATGGAGCCAGCTTTCAAGGAGTCGCAGCGCTGTTAACTATGTTGAACAGCTGTGCTGCCGGAGTCACCGTAGTCAATATAGACAACGGATTCGGAGCTGCAATGGCTGCAATTCGTATTCTTTCAGCCGAACGTGCGACAGTTTCTGCAAACAAGATTGGAGATCAGAGTTCAGCTGTCAATTCTCAGGACTGAGCCCAACTCACTCTCGAGTCAGCTCAACTCACCGTTCAGTTCAAACCTGAAGCGACCAAGTGACTCATCGATCCAGGCGTTAGTTTGCTTTATAATCTCACCGCAGCGCGACCAATCCAGCATAGGCTCAAGCTCATAGCAAACAGCAACATGCGTTCCATCTGCTTTATCTGTCAGTTTAATGTGCATCAATACTGTTCTTGGACAGTGGCTCTGATCAAGATAATCAAGCAACCAGCCAACAATATTAAGAGCCGACACCTTACAACGGACTGCTATCCTACCGTCGATCTCGCAGACAGGTGCATCTCCTGGCAGAAGCTGCCAGCTGGACCTGACACCATCTTCAGCTTCAAACTGAATCTGCCTGAGCGTCTGCAAGAGCTGCTCACAGGCAGCTTCTGCTCTCACCGGGTAGACCAGTGCAGAAGGATTTAGGAGCTGGTAAAATCGCAGCTCATCCAACTTGTGGAGTACAACAAACAACGCCAGCAAGGAGAGCAAGACAGCAGCATTTGCCACTGTCATGCCGACAAAACGCTGGCACAATTCCCAGGCGGCCGTCACTACAACTAAACTTAACGGTAATCCAGCAAAGAGACTATATCTCATCTTCCAGTCCAGGCGCTGCTGACCCCGGCAAGCCGGTCGACATTTCAATCCACCAGCAGCCAGGCATAAGAATTATTGCTCAAAACCAGGTAAGATTTCTCACCTGGTTTTGAGAGGATGTTGTCATGGACCAGACAGATTATCGGGTAGACAAGCTGCATATACCTGCTGGAATCAACTACGAATGCAGCGGCTGTGGACAGTGTTGTTTGGGCTGGCCAGTACCACTTACTGCAGACGATTTTGAGAAGCTAAGCAGCCTTAGCAGGCAAGAGTCCGGCGGGAACTCTGCTCTGCTTTGCCAGAGCTGGAGTAATCCAGAGGCGAAGAATCGACTCTTCACACACTCCTTAAGGAAAGATAATAGCGGGCGTTGTCAATTCCTTCAGGAGGACAACTACTGCTCTATCCATCTCACATACGGTGCCAGTCTTAAGCCAGCAATGTGCCAGCTATTCCCTTACACATTTAGCCAAGCTCCTGACGGTGTTTATGCAACTGTCAATTTTGTCTCCACTGCCGCCCTTTTCAATAGCGGAAAACCGCTATTGGAGCAGGAGTCCCTTCTGCAGCAAAAATTAAAGTTGTTCAACAGCTTATTCCCTGAAGTTGCTCCCGAGTGGAACAACATAACTTTACTTGATGGCTTTCCTCTCAGTTGGGACAACTACAAGCTCATTGACAGCAGCCTCCTGAAGCTCACAACACCAGGCAATTTAAGGCGTGCCGACAGGGCATTGGCATCTTGCAGCCGTTATCTAGCTGGGCAGCTCCCCCAGGGAGCTATTCTTGAACGTATACCACCATCACATATCCGCCCGAAAATTGCCGACCAGCTGCTCGTAAAACGCCTCTTTGAGCTGTATATGACTGATGATCCATACGCATGCAGCTCAGGAGATTTATACATAGATGCATTGACAACAGATCTCTCAGCACCACCACCTGCGGTGCAGCTCACAGCAGCAGATACTCTCTACAATTACAGCCAGCTATTCTCTTTCCATCTGGGAGAGCTGGACAGTTTCAGTGAAGATCTGCTCCTGCGCTATGTTTACAGTCGGATTTTTGCGAAAATGTATTTCGGTCCTAACTTCTTTAATATGAGTGTTCTGGCAGGAGTACATTTTCTTCTTGTGCTGGTAAGTCTTATCAGACTGAAAATAAAAACTCTTTGTATCACTCAGCAGAGGCAAAATCTTGACGGCAAAGAGATTGCCGAGATAGTGAGAGCAGTTGAGCGCAGGTCTACCCAGATTAGCTTTTCGGCAGAACAGGCTAAAGTACTGGAGCTGATTTTGACCAGCAGTGAACGTGCGCAGCGCATCCTTTCTCTATCTGCTTGAACAAAAATGCCGTAGCTCCTTGTATAATTTTGCTTTTGTAATTGGCTAAGTGATGTGGCTGTTGAGACATGGAACATTTATGGAGTCCCTGGCGATTCAAGTACGTAGCAACTGCCGGTCATGAGCCAGGCTGTGTATTCTGCAAGGTGGTGTCCGAGTCTGATGACAAGAGTAACCTTGTCATATATCGAGACTCGTTGAACTTTGTCATACTCAACCTCTATCCATACACCAACGGACACCTGATGATTGTGCCGTATCAGCACGAGCAGTCTTTGCCGGTGCTTGATCAGACCACGACAGGACAGATGATGGAATTAGCCAAGCGCTGCTTGAAAGCTCTGGAAGTCGAGTACCATCCAGACGGCTTTAATGTCGGCTTCAATCTTGGACGATCTGCCGGAGCCGGAGTAGCTGATCATTTGCACCTGCACGTAGTCCCACGCTGGGCTGGCGATGCTAATTTCCTCTCTGTTTTGGGCGAAACGAGAGTGATGCCGGAAGAGCTTGCCAACACTTATTCCAGACTCAAGAAGCACTTCCTTTAGGTAGACATGAGCAAGCAGCAAACTACTACGTCAAAACAGGCAGTATACTGCTTGAGCACATCGGGTCGCTGCTTCGGGTGCGATCAAAAGTTAGCCACTGGGGACTTAGCTAAGATTACAGAAGGACAAAATGGCAAAGAGCTGCATTGCCTCAAGTGTTCACAATTGGACTGCCTGACAGTTCTTCGCAGCGGCAACGCTAAGGTTACTCGTCTGGCGACCAAGCAATCCTCCACTGTTTATGCCATTCTTCAATGGTCTGAACTCTGGAAGTGTTATGAACGCGTGGGAGTTCTGGTCGAACCACAAGCTATCAAACAAGTTGACAACAAGAGTTGACTGCGCTGTTGACCTGCTAGCAAAAACTCATTGAGTTGATACAGCCAGAGCTGCCATAAATTCAGGTGGTGCAGTTAATTCACTAACCTGCCACCATCGATCTTGGCACCAGGCGCTATCAGGCTTCTCCAGTCTTAAGCTAGATAGCCCTTGCAGCCCACAGCCAGCTGCCTTGAGAACTGATTCCATACACACCCAGCGCCGAAAGAAAGCAGCTTCTCGTTGTTCTTGCGGCAGTGCTTCCCACTCCAATCGCTGCCCATCAGTCATTATGTAACTGACAGTTCCGTCAGTCATCTGTCCAGGATTGACATACTCAAGGTCTACACCAATATCGCCCACTTCACAGAAAGCCTGGATAATCCAGCATAGCGAACATGCGACCGAAAATCTTACCGGACAAGCCGGCAGTCCATTCAGATATGGTTTGCCACCCGGCATAATTGCCAGTGGGACAGCTGCAGGAGCCACTCCGGTTATTTGGGAGAGCTTCTCTCGTAACAATCCTCGCGATAAGATTCGCCTTTTGCGCATAAAGTCGCTCTTGGACTTACTTGCATATGCCAGCTCGTTCACTGAAAGAATCGATTCTAATGCCGACACATCACCTGCAGAGAATGCATCTGTATTACTCCAGAAGAGGCGGATTGTTGCCGAGTTAATTATCACGGAGGTTGTCAGAATTGCAAGGTCTGATCTCATGGCACGGCAGCTGGTTGGCTCACCGGCTGGTAAGGAAAACTATCCGGCTCCAGATAGTCGGCAGACATTGCCAGAGCAGGAGAACCGACCCAGCGTCCATCCCTGGCTGGCAGTGTTTCACCTTTCAACACTAGCGATAGTGGTGCAACAACGACATCATCAGCAAGCCTGGTATCATACAATATCAGTCCGAAAGCACCTACAGAGCAACCGTCACCAAGACGCACATGTGACATTTTCATCACTCGATCTTCAAACAGATGTGTTTGAAGATCGCAATCAGTATCGATACAGCAGTTAGCACCAATTTCCACCAGGTCAAACTCTGTTATCCATGTTGAGTCCAAGTAGACGTTTGCTCCTACACGTGTCCCCATAGCACGCAGATACCAGCTCAGGAAAGGCGTTCCTCTTAACAAGTTGAGCATCATAGGAGCAGCCAGGTAATCGTGCATTGCAGTGACAAGCTCTGAGCGCCACACAAAAGTGCTCCACAAAGGATCTTCTCCTTCACGATAGCGCCCGATCACCAGCCACTTTGTGGCAATTGTGAAAGTTGCTGCTACCAGACCGAGCAGAACACTAAAGAAAGGGAAAAGAACAATCAATTCGGGCCATTCCAAATAGTTGCCGAGTGCAGAAAACATGTTCATCAGACCGAGGCTGGTTGCCACCAGCACTGTCCCGGGAAGAATCATGCGCACTAATTCGATAGCTCCACGCAAGAAATATAGCTGCCGGGACGGCCTGTAGGTAAATTCATCCGAGAACTGCCTGTTGATTGGGCGATTTGGCAGAAATATGGCCGGCGATCCCATCCATGACGCATCATAAAGAGCCTGTTGAGCGCCGCTGCGCGGCGAAACCGACAGACAGCCAACAAGACATTTCTCGCCCAATATTGTTCCGCCAGGAATGACAGCGCTATTGCCTATGAATGAACTTGTACCAAACTTGACCGGCGCCAGTTCAAGCCAGCCACTACGTACCCGTGCAGCACCCACACTGGCCACATCGGCCACAAATACATCGTCTGCAATATCGATCAGATCTGGTGTGAAGTGCATCATTGTAGACACTTCGGCACGACGTCCGACACGGGCACCCAAGAGGCGCAACCAGGGCGGCAAGAAGAGAGTGGAATAAGCAGGAAAGAGAAGTTCCAGACCAAGACGCAACAGTTGATCGCAGAACCAGTGCCTGATGTAGAACCAACCATGAAGAGGGTAGCGACCAGGTTTTACCCTTCCCAGGAGGATCCATTTAGCTGCAGCAATCTGTAATGCCAGAAGGATCATGAATGAAGCGATAAGTACAGGAACAGCTCCTATCACCGACCAGTACCATGGATAATGCGCGCTGACCCAATCAAGCAGCAGCGCTCCTGGTACCAGGGAGCAAAGCGGTAGAAGAGCCAGTGAGAGAAAACCAAGACAGTAAAAGCCGGATGAAACCATTTTACGCTTAAAACTGGTTAGCGGGAACGGTTCAGGCTCGAGAGAGCTGCTCACATGCCTGGCTGGTGAACCTTCCCATGTGTCATTACGAGGCAAAACACAACCTCTGGGCAGCAAGGAAAGGGGTCCCAGCGTTGAATTATCTTCCATTGCCGCGCCGCCTTCAACGACAGCACGCTGACCGATTTCACAATTGCTGCCAATGCGAATGCGCCTCAACTTGAGCAAGCCACCCTCCACTGAGAAGAAGCGCAACTGTGCATCAGGGTTGAGACTTGTCCCGGCACCAATCTCTATTAGCTCACTACCCTGAATGTCGCAGGCTATATAAACATTGCTACCTACTCGTGCACCCATCCAGCGACAGAGCAAAGGCATAAATGGAGTGCCGTGCAAAGTGCTGAAGGCAAACAGTCTGTACACTGTGCGCACAAGCCAGAAACGCCAGTAGAAGAACCCCCACACAGGATAATCACCTTCCTTGTAGCGTCCTATCAGAATCAATTTGAGCACAACGCAAAGGAACATCTGCACAGGTTGGAATGCCACAGCAACAGCCAGTGCCAGCAGAACAGCTAACGTTGCCCGGTGAGCCTCACCTTCAAGATAATCGAAGGCAAACCATGGCAGGAAGGACTGCAAAGAGAAGATAGCAAATACAAGATAAAGTCCCAGCGCCTGCCCGAGCCAACATAACCACCTGCCCAGTTGACCGACTGGCACTGTTGTAGAGGCAGCTTTAGGTGCATATGTAGTGCGAGAGTCTATACGTAATTGCAAAACAGAGGCTAAATCAGCCATAACTGGATGCCGATAAACATCGACTACTGAAGTTTCGCTCAAGCCTGTCCGGCGGCGAAGCTCTGAAACCATACGCACCGCCAGCAACGAATGACCACCGAGATCAAAAAAGTTATCGCTGCGCCGCACAGATTGTCCAGGGAAGAGAACGCTCCAAGAGGTGAACAAAAGACGTTCCATCTCAGTTAATCCTTCTTCGGCCGGCTCAGCCTCTGGAGCTCGCAGCGAAGATGGTTGCGGCAGGCGAGACCGATCAATCTTGCCACTGACAAATGTGCTGATACTATCAACTATTTCCAGATACGACGGAATCATAAACGCAGGAAGCTGAGCACGCAACATACTGCGCCAGGCTGCTGTATCACATTGAGTGGCACCAGGCGGTCCAGGGACAAGATATCCGACCAGTTCGGCCGACCCGGCAACCTCACGTACAGCTGCAGCGGCATTCAGCACTCCTGGAATAGCTCTTAGCGCTGCTTCGACATCACCCAGTTCAATGCGGTAGCCTCTTAGTTTTACTTGATCATCTGTGCGTCCGAGAAACTCCAGCTCTCCTCCCTCGTTCAAACGCACCAGATCGCCAGTACGAAACAGTGTGGAGTAACAACCTGCGCCCGCCTTAGCTGGATTGGCAATAAATTTGACCCGAGTGAGCTCTTGCCGGTTCAAATAGCCGCCGGACAGCCCCGGACCACCCAGACAGAGTTCACCAGACTGACCAGGTGCTACCGGCTCAAGGCTATCATTGAGAATGCAAGCAACAACATTTGGCAGGAGATGCCCGATGGTAACAGTCCTGTCTGGTTGACACCAGGCGTACGTTGCCACTACTGTCGCTTCTGTTGGTCCATAAGTATTGGCTATGCGGCGACCGGGCTTTGTCCAGCACTCCACCAGATGCGGAGGACACACTTCACCACCCAGGATAAGCAGCCTTACAGTCGGGATATCCTGTTCGAAAAGGGCAAGGAGTGTCGGCACACACGAAAGAACACTCACATTCTTACGCGAGAGCCAGACAGGCAGTTCATCTCCGCTGCGAGCAATTTCCTCTGGGGCTACTAGCAGGCAGGCACCGGCAAACCATGCCAGCCACAGCTCCTCAACTGATGCATCAAACGACAGAGAGAAACCGTGATAAACACGATCTTCCGGTTTTACACAGAACAGCTTGGCTTCAGCACGGACAAAATGGCAGACACTGCGATGCGCAATTGGAACACCTTTGGCTTTACCTGTCGTGCCGGAAGTATATATGATGTAAGCAATGTCATCAGGTAAAGCTGCAGATACAGGCAGTGCGTGATCTGCCTTGACAGCTTGCAAGTTATTCAGATCAACGGCAATGACGAGCGGCACCAGCTTTCTAGCCTGTCCAATGAGAGCATTTGTCGTCAGTACTGCTGCCGCCCCGCAGTCGTTGACTATGAACTGGCATCGCTGCTCCGGATAAGCTGGATCGATCGGTACATAGGCAGCACCAACTGCCATCACAGCCAGCAGCGTCGCGCAGGACTCTATGCTCCGAGGCATGAGAATACCAACCCTGGCACCTCGTCCGATGCCATTGGCAGCCAGGAGTTTGCAGATCTGATCTACCAGGCTGGAAAGCTCTCCATAAGTAATTGGAGCTGTTGCAGTAACTATAGCCGGGCGATCTTGCCACTTTTCAGCAGAGGCACGGAAAATTTCAATGAGAGTTTCGTCTCTCAAAAGCTCAGGATCTAATTCTCCCTGAAGTTGATCCATTCCTAAGTCCTCTAAATCTCAGCTGTCTTATCTACTGGAACAAACTCATATTCAGGGCTGACCATACCCTGAATTGTGGTGCCACAGCGCTCCGTCCTCAAGCTTCTGCGCACACACTCAGCTCACAACCATATAACTCTTGCATCAGGTCCAACGCCTTCCCAACTCCGATGACAACACCGGGCATAACCTCATACAGGAGATTTCCGGTTATCCTGTCGCCCTTGTCGGACCTAAGTCGCACGCTTAGCACCCTCGGGCACGGACGTAACAATTCTACCCTCACTGCCGCTAACTGCACACTCCAACTTAGCTAATCAAGCCGATGATCTGTTGCCATCCTGGTATAACTACCGTTTCTGGCTGCCAGAAGCAACCTTGGGCAGAAAACGCTCTGTCGGAAAACCCTTTACTGACACAAGATCGGGTATTGCTCAACGAGGATTTTGAGCAGAGATAGCGCCCCCGAAGGAAGCAACCAGGTGAAGCCCAGAAATGCACCACCCAGGGAGAAACAGAAGAGAAAAGCTTTCTGGGTTGTCACAGCTCTGTGTAAACCAGAGATCATCAAGACGACACCCCAGATGCCAAACCCTGCCTGGAGAGAATTGACAAGAATGGTAGTCCAGCTCTCCACATACAATGCACCGACAGGATCACACGTGTGCCAGGTCCCGAACGGCAGTGGCAACAGGTACTCCATCTGCACCTGCCCATTTTTATAAACTGTAAGAGCTGCCCAGACAACTGCCACAATCAAGGCTGTCAGCCAGGCTCGCTCGATGTAAACATCAGGGCGCACCTCATGGCGAAATGTTAATCTTAATGACCTGTCTGGTTTACTCATTACGTTCTCAAGAACACTTGAACAGCTTGGCTTCTGCCAGCTCTCCATATTCTGCTGCTTACTCTTGGGATCCCCATGAGATCAAGGCACCAGCCTCCAGCGGCAGCTACGAGAGCCGCCAGCCAATTGACTCCATCGCCACCTTAACTTCAAACAAATGTCTTGCAAAATCAAATTTAGGCGCCTGGTAGTAAATCTCTTGCACAATTGAGCCAGAACCATCAACATCAACGAAAAGAGCATATGTATCCTCTTCTCTGCTGGCAAACCTGCCCTCGACAACAAGCACCCTCTTACCTTTGATCTCACGTGTTGCTGCTTGCAAGAGCTTGAAGCCGTCTCGGCTGCCAAGATCTCGCACGATCTCCTGAACAGCCCTGAACTCGGACAGTTTAAGAAAATGATCTGGTCTGGCAAGCAACCCTGCCAGCTCGACAGCTGCAGGATCGCTCACTCGATGCCCGCGGAAGAAGAAACAAAGCTGAACACCCTCTTTGCTTGCCTGGTGAAAGATGCGAGATCGCCCCTGTCCTGAAGGCATCTGTCCTGTGCCCTCAACCCAGCCGGGCGGGACGAGGAAGGAGCCAACTACACCAAAATTCACTACCTCAAGTTGGGGAGACTGCCGGGTAATATCTTGAATCTTTCGCGGACGGCTGGTTCTCCGCGCCTTAATCGCGTCCTCATCAAAAAAATTGTCCAGCTCTGCGCTCAAATTGTTCTTGAATCGGCAGAGAGCATCTTCAAACGAGTCAGCTGGCTGGTTGTTATCATCCGCGCTGGTCATTGCAACTCCTTAGAGTGTTCCGACAGAACACCCTTAAGATTATATAGCTCTGCGAGACATTCATAACTGCTATCTCATCGACAGTCAGGGATTCCGCAACTTCCCACGGGACCTACTGATGGAGTAGGTTTTTGGGGTCCTTGGCAAGGTGAAGGCTGCATTTTAGGGTCAGAAGCAGCCGGGATAGTAGCGAGTAGACACGGAATTCTAAGTAAATGCGCCTCC
>CAILLX010000157.1 GCA_903835185.1 uncultured bacterium
CGAGGTGTTCTACAATAGACAGCGACTTCATTCCACGCTGAATTACATGAGCCCAGAGGAATTCGAAACAAAAATGCAACAACCGCAAGCAGCTTGAGCAACTTTCCTCTGATCACTGTCCACAAAAAAGGGTAAAGTTCATCTTAATGTGAGGTCGAAACTGCTCTTCTATAAACTTCGCTTATTTCATCGTGATAAACTCGTCGCCAACCAGGCGAGTTTATTAGTGCAGCTCCAAGAGTAATGGAGGGGGGAATAAGAACGTATTCAAGCTTGTATCTGTCCATTGCCTGCTGCCAGCCTGGTTGGGCCTGCATGATTGCTACGTATTCTTGAAGAAAAGCCGTCGGGTAAGCTGGAGTCCAGTCATCAAGAAAAACAGGCTGACGCAGCCTGTAATAAAGATAACCACCCCAATTGTCCAGATTAAAGCCGATCTGTTTTAAACCAGAATTGGCTATGAAAGATACAGCTCTAACTGGGAGTCGGTGCGGATCAAAATCGGTAATCTTAAACTGGGGTGCAATTAGGAATACAGTAGCAAGGACAAGTGTTACGGCTATTTTTGCCACAGTGGTGGCTGGGGAAGCCAGAAGCATTGTTTCCTGCCTTCCGACCCGTCTTTCTAGCTCAGCTAGACTGCTCAAAGCTTTGAGAAAACAGTTGCCATTAAGCCGGGCTGAAAGGAATGACTGATGAAGACGTTGCCAGGGTGGACCTGCTGCTGGCAAAGCTATAAGAACGAAATATGGCATCAGGCGCATTGTGTGCAATCCTGCGCAGAAAAAGATGGTCAGAAGGATAAATTCCCAGGGGTTTGGTTTCCGGTCTGAGATTAGCCATAGAGCAACAACTAATATGTAGAATCCCAAGTACAGCCAGACAGGCAAACCGAGTAAAAAATCAATTGAACGAAATTCATCTGTCTTAAAGAGAATCAGCGGATGGGTAAGATAAATGCCGACATAAGAGTAAATTGCAGGTCCCCTGACATTAAGACATACGGTCAGAGCTGCAGTTAACAAAGTAAGCAATTTCCAGCCGGCCGACCCGGCTGATGCGGTATCTTTGACTGTAGGCAAGGGTAGTGCCTTGGATTGCTGATATGTGTCTCTCAAGTCAAATCCAGCCGATAGCCAATCAGACACAACTGCCACCGCCAGCATGATCAGTCCAAGCGCAAATGTACCGTGAAAGTTGACCCAGAAGAACATAATTACGGCAGAAAAGGACAGTCTCTGTCTGTGTCCAATTGGTGCTAGAAAAGTGACAATGTAAAGGGAAAGAAAAGCTAGATAGCTGAATTCCTGACAACGGGCTGACCAGTGTAGCGAGCTGACCAGTATCCCTAAAGCAAGAAGCAACCAAGCGGTAATAAAACCGAGTCCACGGTTGCGGGCTATCTGATAACTCCAGGTGAGAGAAAGGGCGAATATTGCAGAGGATACCAATACTAAGCCATTTAAGTGTCCAGCCTGATAGGCAAGCCCGTACACTACATCTCCAAACAAGGAGTGAGGTAGGAAAGGCCATTGCGAAAAAAGTGCTGACACTGAGTTGGTCGTAGGAATGTGATGGCCAACCAGAATGGATAGCCCGATAAGAATATGCCTGCAAGTGCCGCCATCCCAAAGCAGGGCAAGCGGGCGCATAAAAAGGAAACAAACCAGAGCCAATATGAAAAAGTCACCACCGACTATCGGGAGAAAAATGCTCCACCAGGGTGACGTACTTTCTTTGTATGTAAGATGAGGAGACAGGGATTGAACCTCCTGAATGGATACTGGATAGAATGATAGCCGCAAATGCCTCCAATGGCGTGATCTAAACTAAGGAGGCATCAGTTCTGGTGCTGCGCAAAACGTTGCTCACTGCCCAAGCCTTGGCTCAATCGTTGACGGCGATAATGTCATAGACTTCCGCAAACGGCAGCCTGACTGAGCCAAGCTGCTTGAGAGTTTCGCGTTCAAGGATGGCGATGGTGCCGCAAGTGGGTCCGGGGTGGCTCAAATACTGCGATCGAATCAGGCTTAATCCGACGTAAATATGCTTGTTGGATATGTGCATACCTCTGGGATAAGTACCTGGAAAGCGGACTACTCTGATTGCTTGGTCAGGACCTCTTGCGAGCAGGCGCTGCTCTTGCGAATCGCAAACATATTGAGTGCCGTCCACATCTATGCGCGGAGAATGTGGTCGTGACAGACCTTCCCAGAGCACTGCCCCGGTCATCACATCAAGCACCACTCCGTTTCCACTCGTGTCGCTGTCGCGCTGCCAGGCGTTGTCGTTTGAGAACCTTCCAAATGCTGAGACTACCAGACGACTGTCCCACTTCCCGAGGCAATTGATATGCCAGCAAGTGTTCTTGTCACCAAATTTCCATCGCCTGATTATCTGTCCTGCTTCGCATATGGTGACGATCTCATTGGTGGCCGAAGAGACGGCGTAAATTGCGTCGTCAAAAATCTGCACATCGTGCACGTCAGATAGCTCTGAATTGATGACAATATGTTGGGCGGATGGCTTGTAAAGGTGCTGCAAGATTATGCACAGGTGTGATTCGTGCTGTACGGCCCTTACTATCCTCAAGCGGTCACGGTCTATGCACAGTCCGGTGGTGCTCAGGCGATCCAGTACGAAGGTGCTGGTTTTGTGAATCCAGCCGCTGCGGTTTATGTAGGCAAGTCCGCCCGAATTTGGAGCTGAGACGATGAGATCTTCTGGCAACCATTCTGTTCCAGAAATTATTTCCGTAGCGAGTAAGTGTCGAATATTAGTCATGTTGAGAATCTAGACAATACCAAGGTAGTGACAAGGAAGGAGAGTCTATATTTTACTGCTAAAAAATGTACTCAGTCTCGCAAATAGCGAGTACATAGTGAGTACACAGAAAAGGCGGAGTTCTGAAATCATAGCGGGCGAAGAGGTTCGAACTCTCGACCGACAGCTTGGGAAGCTGTTTCAGAGGCATTTTTGAGTTTTTCTGCAGTTTTCTAAAATTCTTAAAAGGCTCACTGGATATGCTATTCTGGTGTTTAGAGGTTGTCTGGCAATGTTCCGAATTCCCCCTTTTTTCTCGCCGATTAGGCCACCGTTAGTCCACCAGAGACGATCCTACTACGACCACGCGTAAGGGCTAAAAAGCGTCACCCCGCTTGAGTTAATCAAAAACAGGCTGAGGGAGGTTTCTGAGACCAGACGAGCTTGGCAAGTTCTTCTCTTGCCTGGAGGAACTTCCCAACGAGAATGGAATTCGCTCAGATCTACTCCAGATTGACATACGATCCATTACGTCAAGCAATTGAGCAGGCTCAGGACGACATGCTCATATCCAAGATTACGCTAACCTTTTTAATATGTGCTTTCCCGGTGAACAATAGGACAACGAAACATGTTATCAAGGGCATAAACTTTTTCTCTCATTTATGCGGTTTTCACCCAAGCCAATCACTGACAAAAGGTGCGCGGAAACGAGGCTGTCTGAGATTGGCTAAACAGGTATACGGCATCATTGGGTTTGTTTTGTTTCGGTTTGGGGGAAATCATGGGAGTCAGCTGCGCGAACTCGACAGGCGCCATTGTTGTGGCTCTCAATCTGACAAAGCGGCAACAGGGACCTGATCACGGTGGCTGTCCCTTATGAAGAAGCAAATCGTTTTCATGCATCAAACCTATCCGGCGCAGTTTGGGCCGATAAGTCAGTTCCTGCTGCAGGAATATGACGTGGATATCACGTTTTTGACCGAGCACCGCAGCAGTCCAGTTGATCCTCGCATCAAACATTATCCATCAAGCCCGTAGTGACTGGGCATGAAGACAAGCCTTACTTCTTTGCTCGGTATTTCGAGCAGGAAGCTGCCTCAATGCACGGTCTCTACAACACTTTTAAGGCAGCAAAGATCGAACCCGATGTTCTCATAGGTCACGCAGCATTCGGCACCATGGGGCTGTTGCATTCAGAGTATGCAAATATTCCAAGAATTGGCTTTTTCGAGTTCGGAATTTGTCAATGACTTGAGACAGATTAAGTGAGAAATTTAGTGTCGTTTTCAAGTGTTTCTCTTTTTCGATGTTGCAGGACTTGTCTGGGAGTGTGGGCAACCTGCCAACATTGGCGGGCGGACCTGCAGAAGTC
>CAILLX010000158.1 GCA_903835185.1 uncultured bacterium
GACTTCTGCAGGTCCGCCCGCCAATGTTGGCAGGTTGCCCACACTCCCAGACAAGTCCTGCAACATCGAAAAAGAGAAACACTTGAAAACGACACTAAATTTCTCACTTAATCTGTCTCAAGTCATTGACAAATTCCGAACCCTCTATTCCTTGCTGCCAATTAGGATAATATTCGTGCCGACCTGATACGGAAATCCATTCTTGGGATTCTTTATCTTTCCGTTGGCATAAAAGCCGGTTGAACCGGTCTTGAACTCTCTGCCTTCAGCAGTAAGACTTCCCCAGACCTCTCCTGTTGGAGTCTTAAACTCAATAATCAATGCCTTCGGTGCGTCAGTATCTACCTTTTTGGTCACAATGTATCCTCCTTAGTGCGAAGCTTTATTCTACAGGAACATCCTTAACATGGCTGTCCCTGGGACTGTAGTCAATAAGCCGGTCGCGCAGTGCAACGGGGATACTGTCCTGTCAACGCACCAGACGGACACACATTTTCCCAGACTGTCAACTGCTCACCCACGCGTGCAATAGCTCGCACATCACCATCTTGAGAGACCACCAGTCCAACACTTTCCGGGTGCTCGTAGCAGAAGCGCATCATTGATCTGTGACGTGTGCCCAACTGCTTATAATCAAGCGGCTCATGAGTACCCCATCGTGTTCTTCTGAAGATTGATGCTGCAGGTGGTTCGTCCTCGCATCTAATCACCACGCCAAAGCCATGGACACGCAAGTCAAAATCCATCAGTATCAAACCATCGACTCTGCTCAGCAGGGCCGCAAACCAGAGAGATGACGTCAATGTTTCCTGCTCAAGCAAGTGCCCGACTCCATCGCCCATGCCTGTTGACTTGATGGCAATCTCCATCCCATGCGTGATGCGATCATAAGTTAATCCGTATTTGCAATCCAGGTGTTGATCCAAAGTGTTTGCTGTGAGCAGCACTGCGCCACCATGGTGAAAACCCTGAATTCGCAATAAGAGTCTTGATATTGATCTGCTGTATTCCTTGCTCACGCTGTTGAGTATCTCTGCCGAACTTGCATCGTGAGTTATGCCGGCAGCATCCAAAAACGTGATCTGACCGGTCAAGCGAGAAGCCAGAGACTGAATTCCCTTAGCACACCTCTCACGGACAGGTCCATGCAGAAAGACATTCCAGGAAGGGTCACCAATTACCAGAGTACTTACATTCAGTTCAGCAATCGGTTCCTGCCCACTGTGAACAATAATTCGCCCTGGTCCTCCTATGCGTGCCTCAAAAATACCGCACTGTAAATCCCCTGCTATCTGCGATTGATGTCTGAGCGCTGTGTATAACTTATCACGTTGATCAATCAGTCCCCATATGACCACCCCACAACTGTCATTATGGAATACGGCAATTGCTGAAGTTTGTGGATCAGATGCTCTAGCAAGCTTAAGAAGATTATGCACACTAAGCGGTATCTCTTCTGTGAACGGTACAGCCCGCCAGGGGTATTCGACCATATCATTGAACATATCGTTCTTGCTGATATAAACAATGTCAACCTTTATACCCTGCCCCTCTTCACTCCTTAAACTGGTGGCATAGAGTGTCTCGAACAAGTCAAGTAAAGCTGGCTCAGGCACCCAGATGTTACTCCAGTTGATCCAGCTTTCCAGTTTTGATTCTCCTGCCGGAGCATTCTGATTTGAAGACCTGGAACTGATTTTTTGATATTTAATGTGATTGCTCACAGCTGACGCCAAATCTTGCGGCGTATGATACTTCGAATCGTTTAGACTTGCAGCTTGCTGCAGAACAGAGAGCTCCAGCGATCCGTCAATCTGGTTCATACCTTCTCCGTTGCTATACCAAGCTCTGCTCAGCACTTCCGGATGAGTATAACCCAGATGCGCGAATGCATGACAACCTCAACTTTATTTCAGATTGGCAGGTGAGATTCAATGCTCTGGCTCTGCAGCCTAATGGCATGGACTGTATGGCTCCTTATTGGCATTGAGGTTGGCAATGATTGCTGCATTGCCCTGCAGGTAACACGCACCGAATCAGGTTAGAAAGAAGGATGTATCTGTTGCAACAGCCAGGCACAGGCCGGCAGTGATGCTTGTGGTCAGAACAATCAGCTTACTAGACTAGACATGTTTGTTTTGAAAACTATTTTATTACGAAGTGTAATCTCATTTATTACAAGTACCGACAGTCCTGCCGAACGATTCCATCTGTTTGAGCAATGCGCAAACTACTTGCACATTAAGTTGTCAGTAGATTGACGCAAATTATGCCATTATATGTGCAGGCAATCTATTCCTGTGATTTTAGCGCCATTTGAACAGATACCGCGGCTTTGCACTGTTGGTGCGAGGCGACGCATGCGTATGAAATTTAGCACCATCACACGCATGGCTTGGTAGTGGAGGCAGCTCACGAGGTTATGCCATGAATTGTTTGTTGATCTGGCCAGAGTTCCCAATTAGTTACTGGGGCGCGCAATACTTGGTCAAACTTCTAAAGAAAGGCGCGCTAATGCCGCCTCTTGGATCACTCACAGTAGCAGGACTGTGTCCACCCGAGTGGACGCTGCGCCTGGTCGATCTCAACATAGAAGCATTAAGCGACAACGACCTCAAGTGGGCAGATATAGTGCTCATCAGTGGTATGACAATCCAGCAGAACTCCATGTCAGAGGTGCTGCGCCGTTGCAAAAAAGTGGGTGTCCGCAGTGTCGTCGGTGGGCCGCACGCTACGTCAAGCCCAGAGAAACTGGATGACGCTACCCATCTTGTGTTGGACGAAGGAGAGATCACACTGCCGATGTTCTTCAAGGATCTCCAAGCAGGCAATACTCAGCGCATTTACAGAGCCGATGGGAAGAGGCCCGATATCACTGAAACACCTGTGCCGCGCTTTGACCTGCTCAAAATTGACTCATACGTCACAATGTGTATTCAATTTTCACGTGGCTGCCCTTTTGCCTGCGAATTCTGCGACATAACTACTCTTTTTGGAAGAGTTCCTCGCACCAAGACTCCCCAGCAGATAATCGCTGAAGTACAGGCTGTTTATGATCTAGGTTTTCGCGGTGAGATATTCCTGGTCGATGATAATTTCATCGGTAATCAGAAAAATGTGAAGTTGATGCTTCCTGAACTCATTGCCTGGCAGAAAGCTCATAACTACCCATATTGGCTCTATACAGAAGCCAGCATAAACCTGGCTGATGACGACGAAATGTTGAAACTGATGGGCGAAGCAAATTTTCATTCAGTATTTATTGGTCTAGAAAGCCCATCGCAGGAGAGCCTGCGCGAAACCCGTAAGTTCCAGAACCTGCAGGGAGACATGCTCAGCAAGATTCACAAAATCCAGCAGCATGGCATAGAAGTGATGGCAGGTTTTATTGTCGGGTTCGATAGCGACACAGAAGATATATTCGATCGCCAGATTGACTTTATAACGAAGGCAAAGATTCCCCGTGCCATGGTCGGACCGTTGAATGTAATGCCTAATACTGAACTATGGGAGCGCCTCGAACGCGAGGGGCGCCTGCAAGACGATTTCGACGGTGATAACATCACCTTCTGCAATTTCGCAACAACGTTGCCGCCGCTCACTCTTGTGCGGGGCTATCGTAAGATGATGTCCACACTGTATTCTCCACGCAATTTCTTCGACAGAATGCGCGCACTCATAGACTCCCTTGATTGCAGCCGCAACAAGACATTGAGCCGATTGAGTCCTTATACCGCTATCAAGTGGCTGCTACCATGCACAGGCGCGCTTCTCCATGTGGCATTAATCAATCGCAATCGGTATGACTATTTGCGCTTCATGTCCTGGGTCTTGTGCAAACATCCAGACAAATTTCTCTTTGCCCTGACTCTCACACTGCTCGGCTATCACTTCATTCGCTACACAGCCGACGTCGTGGTCCCGCGCCTGACCCTGCTCGAAGCCGAGCTAACACTTAAAGAAAGCCAGGCAACCGGAGCAGCTATCTTGAAGCCGGCCATCTCTGGTGTGAAGTGAAAACGGTAGATTTCTGAATGTGCCATTAACGGGGCGAAGGCAGTAGCTTACGGATCCAATTTCCCAACACCCTGCAAACATGGGCAATTGTTTGTTTAAGTGGATGGATGCCGAGCACGTGATAAACCTCATACATGCGCACCAGAAGAAAGCGGGTGTGCATGGCACAGTAAACCTTTTCCTCATGTGCGCCGGGCGCCTCAGGGCGATATTTTGCCTTGTGCTGGTGAAGGTTCTTGAAGTTATAGAGGAAATTGGCATTATTGAAAACATATTGAAAATACGCTTTCATCAGCTTGCTGTGTCTGAATTCTTCGCCATCATTCACGCGAGCCATTGGTGACACTCCAAGAGACAACTCGCGCTTGCCTTCCTGCTTAAAAATCTCCATGGCCTCAATAATTATGAAGTCAACAACGGAGTAACTTCGATCGAGTATACTGCGCAGCTGATTAGCAATGTATCCGATGACTTTGCAGTCTTCGTACATTGGGTCAAATATGACAAAGCCGACTATTTCATTGTCTTTCACAGCAACGAATCGGCGCACATCTACTTCTTCCACATAAACAAGTGGTCGCACAACAAATTGCAGCTCGCCATCAGAGACGACCTTGCGCTTAATCCACTCGTCGCTGATCTGCTTGAAAGCTCTAAATAAGGCATCATCAACAGATGATATTTCTCGCACTTTGATGTTGTCTTTTTTCGCATTATTGCGGGCCCGACGCAGCTGCTCCTTCTTGGTTCCAACCAGAGTAAATTCCTGGATATCAACAAAAGTTTCGACACCGAACTCATTAACGCAGAAACCCATGTCTGCAAGCATCTGTGCAGTGTCACGACGAATATGGAGAAAGATCGGATCGTTCCGCTCCTTGAGAAAAGCCTCAACCAACGGGCGCATATTCTCAGTCTTGCATATAGGATCCGAAAGTACACAGACCGAACCATATGCATCGCTGAGCGGCACATACGTTATGTATCCAAATTCAGGATGAGTGAAATACTGCATCCCTGGTTGTAATGAAGAATATGCCAGTGAGCCGCCCCCATACTGTCGCAGGTGCTCAAACCTGAAACATCCAGTTGCAGACCGGGAAATTGCGGCTGTCAAGGAGGACGGGAAGCTTTCCTGCTTAAGCTTCATAGTCCGAAGAGTATTGCTCAGAGGAGAGTAGGACAGCCGCAAACACCTCATCGTCTCCGAAAGTGGCGAGGGTTTGGTTACAGGCTTCTCTTGCGTAGCTGTTACCTTTGCAGAACTGGTTTCTGCAGCTGGTTCTTCATCCAGTCTATTGTTTTCACTCATCAGTCTGAATTTCCTTGAGAAATGCCAAGTCTGCTCTGTTTCCCAGTCTTCTCCCACCGGCAACATAGTACCATCCCGGCGGGAGAAGACTGCTATTGATGATTTCAGATGTCGCCATTATACCTTTGCCACTTCACCTCGGTCCGCGCTATCATGTCACCGGCTCAGCAGGCAACACGCAGGCTCCCTGCGGTCAATTCACTGGCATCTGCCTGCAGTGCTGGATACAACGCCGAGGAACGATTGCCAATACCTTATGCTTTCTGCTCCTACCAAAATTCATCTGCTCACAGCTCTTTCACTGCTGCTTACATTGGGCACGCCTGCCCTGGCAGAACTCAAGGACTCTCCCGCCCCTGCTCTCAAGGACCACTATCTGGTAACAGAGGGCGTCAATTTGCACTATGTTGAGAGCGGTTCCGGACAGCCGATTGTCCTTCTACACGGCAATGACGGTACGCTGCAAGATTTCACTATGTCGGTCTTCAACCAACTGTCCGCCAAATACCAAACTTTTACATTTGACAGACCAGGACATGGCGACAGCAAGATACTGCCTGGAGCAAAGTTAGCAACGCCCGAGCGGCAGGCGCAGATTCTCCATAATGCGCTAATCAAGTTGCAGGTGTCTCGCCCCATTCTGGTAGCACAGTCCTGGAGCGGCTCCGTGGCACTCAGCTATGCCCTTCAGTACCCAGACGACCTGTCCGGCATTGTTCTGCTTGGAGGCATGGCCTACGACACAGGAGGATCTAAACTCATTTACCGCCTGGCGCAGGTTCCAATAGTAGGTTCAGCGTTGAGGCTTGTCTTCAAGGACACATGCGGATGGTGGGTTGAAAAGCAGCTCAGGAATGCATTCATCCCGGATGACGCTCCCCAGCCTTATGTAGATAGATTCTTATCATCGACCTTGCGGCTGTCCCAGCTCAAAGCAGCTGCTCGTGACGAAGTGACGATTAATCCCACACTAAAGCGTATCAGCCGGCGCTACGGCAGTATCAACCTTCCAGTCATTATTGTGACCGGCGATCATGATATGACTGTATCTCCGCAGCAAAACTCGTATCCTTTGCACAAAGCCATCCCTGCCTCTCGGCTGATCGTAGTCCACAATGCCGGACACGAGCTTGGTTTCACCCGACCGCAAGAAGTTATGAAAGCAATCGACCTGGCAGTGCAACTCTCAAGATCGTGGACCCATTTATCCAACCCGGCTGCGACTGTCGAGATAGAGGCAACACCCAAGTAATCAAGACGACAATGTACTTTTATTGTTGCCCATCACGCGTATAAGAGCCTCTTCTTTGATCTGTTGTCATCGACAATACTGCTGCCATCTTCATGATGTTTGAGTATAAGTGCCTGTCACTCGATGCGGTTGATTTACTCAGTTGTGCCACCAGTGGGAACCTTCCTAATGCATCCACTACTGAAAAATCATTTGTGATTAGCTCTGTATCCGCATTTACCTGCAAAACTCGCATCCTTCTGCGCCCCAATTGATCCTTATGAGCCAACCTTGCCGCGTCTCCTTTTGCTGTACCTTTCACAACACCAACCTCATTTCCAGGCAACAGTGAGTACGTCTGCTTATTTACCATGAGACTCACATCCCCCTTAGACCAGTCATGCAAATCAAGCACTCGCGTCACTGCTCCATCAACAAATATCAAAGTTGCTGAACCTGGCTTAGCTACAATCATTGCATGATTAGTTTCTATGGTGAGTTTCTTCTGTGGTGCTACAAGCACACTTCCCTTAACCAATCGATAACGATCAGCCCCCACACTTGCCACTTCTGCATACTGTCCAAGGCGCAAACCTGCCGGTGCAACCGATTGAATGTATGCTATTGGTTGTAAGTTTGCTTCAGTTGTAAAACCGTTAGGTTCGTCCGTTTCAGTCAAACCTCTATCTGCACCTTCTAACATAGACCGTGCACTAGACGTTGTAGATGAAACTACCAATGACTGCTGACTTCTCAACCCTGCTCTTTCAGCATTTCCCATAGGATCCACAACGTTGTTGCTGACAGTCACAACAGAATCAGCCCAGCCGTTGGAACGGACAGCGTTACTCAAAGGACCTTGAACCTTGCTGCCAGTTGTCTTAGGTACTGGAGCGAAGTTATGAGTTAGTCCCGGATTTGTTTGTCTTCCATACAATTGTTTGAGCCGTTTGGATACCCAACTTGTCTCACATACAACGTGCGGAGATGAACCTGGAATGCCGAAACAGCAACTGAGCAACAATTCTCTCCTCAATAAGTCCGGAACAGACACAGCAGCCTTCTTCATAGTGAATCCCATCTTGGTCATAGCTGCTCCTATTGGCGTGCGCTCCACACCATCTATCGGAATGAACTCTTCTCTGTCTGAATTATCAACAATCACAGCCTCCTGTCCAGGCATCAGTGTTGCCAATTTCTCACCACTGGCAAACACGACTGCTGCCTCTGCCCCATCTCCTGCCAAAACTGTAATCCTGACATCGCCTTTCGTGCGAGCATCCACTATTGCTATCGTTTTGCCCTTTAGTCTTATCTGTCGATCAGTTGAGCCAAGCTGAACACTCAAACCATTCTCTCCAGCTCCTGCCAACATTCTCCCTTCGTTCAAAATCAATGTCCTGTCCGGATTAACAGAAAAGACTGTCCCTGTCTGTCCTTGAACCTGGCAACCTTGCAAAACGTCAAACTCATATATTGTGCACGGACTGGATGCGACAAAGAATTGCCCAGCCGCAGCCTGAACGCTCTGGATAGCCAGTGGCGTAGGAGTAGGAATTGGCAGCAATGGTGGTGTCTTGTCAGTAGGCACGTTTGGCGGCAGCGGCGGCAGCGGCGGCGGTGGCGGCGGCGGTGGTGGCGGTGTGCAGTTGCACGGAGGAGGAGGTGGTGGTGGCGGTGGTGGTGCCGGATTCGGGAAAACCGACCCAAAAGCACTAAATGCAATATTCTGCAGATTTATTGTGCCTTGCGGATCAATATAAAGGGCTCCTCCATTTGCAGTGAACATTGAATCTACAGCTAGAATCTTCTGCGGTACGTTGAGGTCATTGTTATCGCTGGTCAGAATATTCTGCGAGTCAGGAGCCACAAGCATTATTGTGCCACCATTGCTGACCAATAAATTTGGCACCAAAGAGCGATTTGTCACACCTTTGGTTACTATTGTTATCCCTGAAGCGATACGTTGTAGTTTCAATGTTTGTATATCTGAGTTGATAGTATCAATGGATGGCACCGGTGAACCTGCAAACATATATACCGTGCCACCCGTGTAATCTCTTACCTGTTGTCCGTCCAAGGTTATGTACTGGTTGCCGGACACATACTGTCCAACCGACCTAAAAGTACCGCCAGCAGGCATGTCAACCAACTGGTTGGCAGTTAGGATAACATTTCCACCTTGTGCAATCATCTGCGCCCCGCCATTAGGAGAAAGCACTGCTTGATTGCTCTGAAGAATAATGTCACCACCGGCACTAATAATGCTGACATTGTTTAGTGTCAAGCTATCATGGTCACCTTGTCCGTTAGCAAAAATTCTTACAGAACCAGCACTGCTATAGCCTGGGTTTGGACTATCTGGAGGATTCAAGATGCTTTCGTTACTCGCAGCGATCAACAGGTTGCCTGCCGTTACTGTAATTGGACTTATTGCAGAGCTACCATCCAGCATCACACTGTTGGCTGCTGTAATTGTTACATTCTGGTCAGCACCTATGGTGGCAAATGGCGTTGCCTTTATGGAACCACCATTTGCTGTAAGTACCACATTAACAAGGCTATCAGACAATGCTTGAGCACCAGCCGCTCCCGCCCCGGCTCTAGCAGTAACGTTGGCCACTACCAGATCGTTGCTTGCAGTGGTGATAGATACAGCCTGTCCATTTGCTATAACAGCACCAACTATCGAACCAATATTAGCGCTAATCGTTCCACTGCCGCCCTGGAAATCCACTGTGACAGTTTCTGCAATCGGACCACCCACGTTATTTAGATCAGCAGCGTTGCCCACAGTTCCATTACCAGTAAGACTCACAGACCCAGGGGTACTGTTGTTAAAGAAAATGCTGCCGCCAGGTGAGCTAATGACCGATGCACTGCCAATGACCTGAACAGTAAGAAGTCCGACAGGGCTCTGCATGCTTACACCACCAGCGCCGGCGGTCACAAAGTTGTTTACCATGAAATTGGCACTATTGACCACAACACTGTTACCCTGTACATCGCCAGTACTTTCTATAGTCACCGAATTGTCGCTGGCAGTCCCGCTGGTGACAGTGACAGCTCCACCGGTAGAGCTCACATCACCAGTTATAGAAACATTGTCAGTACTAGCTTTCAAGAGAATGGCTCCGGGTGCCGTAACAACCCCTACGCTAAGAGGATTGGTCGCAACCGTAACACTAAAGGACGAGCCGCGACCGGTAATACCACCTGTGCCAGGATTGACTGATATAGACGAAATGTTCAAAATCACAGCTCCTGCCGTGGCTCCCTGTCCCCCATCTATGTCGACGGTGCCGTTAACAGCCGATAGGATGCCGCTGCCACTTGTCATTGAGAAAGCTCCAGGCATGTTGTGATTGATTAGAATGTCGCCAGTAGTCGCCGTAATGCTACCTATTGTCGACCCTACACCTGTCACTGTGAGCGATGGCGTGTCAATGTTGATTACAGCACCTGATACATCACCAACCGAAATAAAGTTGCCAGCACCAGTGCCGGAAGCTAGAGTAACCAGGTTCCCATTGGCAACGGCATCACCTGCAATGATGAGATTGCCACCTGTTGCCTTGAAGGTGAGCTGACCGCTTGCGGCAGTAGCTGCGCTTATATTGAGATTGTTAGTCGAGGTTATGACAGTGATGTCTGCACCAAATGGACTAACAGTACCCACGATTGATTGAACTCCCACATCAACTTGTCCAGTTGTTGCTGAAGCCGAATTGATGTTCACCGCTCCATTCGTACCACTGCTGCCATTAGCAACAATGTCAACTAAAGCGCCCATGAATGTGAAATCGTTGCCGGAGAAACCATGGGCTGTATTGAAGTTGACATTGCCACCACTGGCTTGAATTAACGTTCCCGTCTCTGTAAGCGATGGAGTATTTATGTTGACGTCGGTGCCAGCTATCACGTTACTGGCGGATATCGAATTGGTAGCGGTCAAGTTGACTGCCCCGGTGGACTGGGCTGTCCCAGTGACTATCAACACGCCTGCAGACGATAATGTCAACTGACCATTTCTAGCACTGACTGCGCTGGTTGTAAGCGGCACGACACTACTGCCAGTGCTAACGGTAATATCTGCGCCAGATGGAGTGACCAGACCAATAATTGAATTGACATCCAAGTCAATTCTGCCAGTTGTTGCTGAAGCCGAGTTGATGTTCACAGTTCCATTCGTACCGCTGCTGCCATTAGCAACAATGTCAACCGCCAGATTCTGAAGAGTAAAGTTGCCACCGGCGAAGCCATTGGCGGTATTGAAGTTGACATTGCCACCACTGGCTTGAATTAGAGTTCCAGTCTCTGTCAAAGAAGGAGTATTGATGTTGACATCTGCGCCTGCTGTAACATTGCCTACGGATACTGAAGTGACACCAGTCAAGTTAACCGCACTAATTGCCTGGGCTGTCCCGCTAATTATCAACACACCACCAGAAGATACTGTCAGCTGTCCGTTTTGAGCATTTAGCGCACTGGTTGTAAGCGGTACGTTATTGCTACTGGTGGTGATGGTTAGATCTGCACCGCTTGCCGAGACCAGTCCCTGAATTTGCTTGATTGTGATATTAACAATTGCGGTGTTGTTGCCATTATTGATCCTGACGTTACCGGAGCCAGGACCGGCACCGCTGTTAGCATTGAGACTGCCAGTACCAATCGGCATGGAGAAGTTGCTCTGCACATTCTGGTTAATTAGAATGTCTCCACCAGTAGTAGTGACCAACCCGCTCAAGTACAAAATGGCAGTATCGATGTGGACATCAGCACCAGAGACATCAGCAACTGAAATGAAGTTGTTAGCGCCTGTGCCGGACGCCAAAATAACCGAACTTCCAGTGTTCACAACCTGACCTGCAACAATGAGGTTGCCATCTGCCGCGCGCAGTATGAGCTGTCCGTTGGTATTAATAACGTCACCCGTAATATTGAGGTTACCCACAGTAGATTGAAGTATGAGGCGACCGTTTGTTGCAACAACTCTCTGCGCGTTTAAATCCTCGCTATTTGTCGAAATCATTATGTCTGTACCAACCGCATTTACAGTGCCTCTGATATACGCAAGTCCACTGGCAAAAACACTACCAGGAGCACTTCCAGAATCGCAGTTGAAATTGACCGTGCCAGCACCATTGCTGGCTGACAAAGCGCTACCGCCGAGAACAGTCAGGTTGTTGTTATCGGCATTCAAGAATATATTCCCAGTACCTGTGGTGATCGACCCGGCAGTGAGCGTAGACGTCCCTGCAGTTACGCTAAACGAGTTATCCGCGCTACCGCTTACAGTACCCAGGATTGTCCCTTGCGTGACCAGAACAGATCCACCAGAGCCGCCTGCAGTCTGCAGTACTACATTGCCACCACTGGCTCCTATCGTCCCAGGTCCATCCCCTGCTACTGCTTGCACTGTCAGATTGCCGACTGCCGACATAGTGATTTGCTGCGAAGCAGTAAGCCCGGCTCCTGCTCCTATTCCTGTTCCCAAACCTCCACTATTCTCCACCAGCAACCCACCAGAGCCATTGCCAATCTGCAACGTACCGTTGACCGCAACAATATCACCCCGATTTATTACGTGAGCGCTATTCAACAAAACACCTGGAGCATCTGCTAACGCTCCTGAACCTACCGAAATATACTTGCCGGACGTCGGAACATTAATAGTCAGTGAACCCAATGTAGCCTCGCCAGTTGTTGGAGACACTTGAACCTGGGCGTTGTCAACAATATTTACATTGCCTTGATTACTTGTAAATACCATGGTGGCTGGATTAACCGTTCCGTAACCAGTGATATTGCCCAAATTCAAATCACTGCTGTTCGCAGTCACAGAATACCCCCCAGAAGAGCTTCCGGTCACAGTCCCTAACACCTGATCTTGACCGACTGTGACAAAAGATTGACTGCTCGTGAAACTGTTCGTGCCAGTGGAACTACCAATTACACCTGCAGGTTGCGCAGCATCGTAACTGATGTTGATGCTTAGCGGGTTTGTAACATTGATTGTCCCGTTGCCATGATTGTTTGCATTACCATTGGCAACCATTGTTCCTGTGTTTGTAATGTTTAAAACACTCATCTGATTATCCAAATGCGAAATCGCAATGTCACCACCAACGGTTGTACCATTCGCAACTAGTGAGCCCCTGTTGGTCAGCACACCACCAAACATCATAATCACGTTCCCACCAGTAGCACTAATAATAGTTGTTGCCCCTGGTACTGTGACATTTCTAGCTTGCACCACCGATAGCGATCCACTCGTCGCTGACAGGTTGCTCAGCGTCAAATCACCGCTAGCACCAGTTTCCGCCCCAAGCATGATGGCTCCTGCCTGTCCAGTCACAGTCCCTGTGACATTATCGCTGTAGAGTTGAACCATCTGCGGCACATTAGTGCTAGTCCAGCTTACTGTGCCGGACGTAGTCAATGTCCCAACATAATTTGGAGTGCCACCTATTAAACTGTTCAAGGTGACATTTCCGCCTTTCGAGTCGAACAAAATATCACCTGTTCCAGCCAATCCGCTTGCCGATATCGTGTTGCTATTGGTGACATTCAATGGCAGTCCATTCAAGCTCTGAAGCAATATATGTCCGCCCGTGGCATCGGGAACACCCAAAGGACCTGCGATGTTTGTCTCGACAACATGTCCGTTGGTGTCAATATTGCCTGATCCTGCACACAGGATAATCGTTCCGCCTTGTCCAGTACTCTGACTGCCAGGCAGCGTATTGATATCACCAGTTAGGCTTAGTGTCGCGGTTGGCGAAGTAGTTGTGATTTGCACACTACCACCATTTCCGGTGCCTACACCAACACTCTGCAAGACCCCTGCACCAATATTTACAGTGTCGCCGTAGAGGATAATACTCCCACCATTCCCACTGCCTGTCCTCACTTCAACATCAATATTACTTGTGCTATTGATATTTAGAGCACCACCGTAGTTGTACAACGCAACTGTGCCACCATTACCGTTTGCTCCAGTACCACTACTAGCAGTTATAATCCCAACTATCTTGTTCGAATCAGGTGTGAGATCGACACTGTCCACCGTCATTGGAGTGGTCGTGTCACTAATCAGGGTGATACTCCCGCCGTTTCTTACTGCGGTGACATCCAGATTGCTGGCGCTGGTCGATATACCACCGGCACTGCTGATGTATATTGTGCCGCCATCTCCACCATAGACTCCACTCCTTGCTCGCACTGACGCAGCCACGCCATTAGTACTGGTGCTAGCTGCCGGGTCAACCGCCAGGGACTGCAACGGATTTGTGGACACAAGGCTGATACTGCCTCCATTGCCTGTACCGTTACCACTCATGTTAATGACATTGCCAGGCACGCCAGCAACCTGGATTGTGCTTCCAGCTATGGTTATGTGTCCTCCATTGCCCGAACTGACGTTGCTCACATTCAAGCTAATGGCACTACCATAGTTTGGTATATCCACTGGCCCTGCCCTGTTAATGATCGTCACTGTCCCACCGCTGCCACCACTGGCGTTTATTGTTCCACCAACATAATTGGTTCCAGATACGGCACCAACAATAAACGGCGTGGAAGAACTGGACACTAGCGTAATACTGCCACCAGTACCATAGCTGTTGGTGGTATTAGCCTGTAAACCGCTTGCATTTGCTATCTGCAACAGCCCACCACTTTCAATGTCTATTTGACCACCATTTGGACCATTGGCAGTGACACTAGCATTAAGATTCAGAATTGCATTACTACCAATCTGAATAGAGACGCTACCACCGCTATCATTTACTGATGAACTGCCACTCGATACATTAATGGTGATTGGGCTCGACCCATTCGACAACAGGCTTCCTTGTTGCAAACGAGCAATGACGACACCACCGCTTGCAGTGTTGCTAGTGGAGTTGATACCGCCGGCCAAGAATAAACCGTTTCCCTGTCCCTGTCCAAGGAACAATGACGTAAATCCGCCTGGGGAGGCTGTACTGCTAGTATCAATATCGATGCCATTGGCGTTTGTCTGGAATGTAATGTTGCCAATGGGAGCCACAACCACAACACTTCCACCATTGCCAGTTTCTCCAGCCCGAATCTCACTGTTAATTAGAACTCCTGTGCCACTCACAACAAGAACATTGCCGGCTGCAATTCCGGCTCTGGTGTCGATACTGATGCCGCCGTTGGCGCCAGCAACATTTACCTGAGCCTGTGGTGCCAACAAAGCTACAGCTCCCCCTTGAGTAGTTGAGCTGCCGGTGTCACCTGTGGTCTGGACATATCCACCCACTACAACCGAGCCCTGAGTAGAAAGAGCCAGCATGTCACCACCATTGCCGCCTGCCCCAGCCTGAGCAAGAATACTGCCGCCCACATTGACCGCTGAGCGAGCTACTATTGCCAGCCCAGAGGCGTTTGAGTTAGAACCGGAAAGTCCTCCCACCAACGAAGAAACAGCTATACTTCCGCTCAGAGCTGTGATTAGTGGGACAAAATGATTGTCGCCAGCAGTGTCTATTGTAAGGCTGTTGCCAGAAAGAGCGATGGACAGATAGCCACCAGGTGGCAGTAAACTGCTTACGCTCTGTGGTGTGATGGTTAAAACAGTGTTACCCGACAAGACCGTACTGGAAGGCACTTTTACTTGCGGGAAAATTCCCACGTTTGACATACCCGCTGGATGAGTTTCGCTAGTATAGGTAGTCGACCCCAGAATAATGTCTTCGCCACCGTATAAAACCACATTACCAGCAATAGCGCCCGGAGCCGAAACAACTGGTATTCCGCCTGTTATGGTCATTAACCCGGTAGCTGAAACAAACACTCCACCGCCTGCTGCCCCTGCAGTTGGGCTTAAACTTGAATTGCTTGTGTTGATGCTTCGAATTGTCACCTGTCCCGGCGTCGATATCCCTATTGAACCACCCTGCCCCCCTGGTGCTGATGCTTGCGTGACGATGGAGCCAATAGTCATCTGCCCTGGTGTGTGCAATAGAACCCCGGACATGTCCAGACTAACAATCACAACCTTACCTCCGGCAAGCACGCCCGACGTATTAAGATTGCCTACAATCATGGAATTTGGCTGTGGCAGTGCTCCATCATTGCCATTTACAGCAATGGTAATACTGCCTCCTGCTCCCTGGCTACTAGAGGTGTTGACATCAAAAGTCGCGCCACTGCGCGGTGCAATAAAAGTGTTAGCTGTGAGAACAACATCACCGCCCTGAGTCGTTCCCTGTGTGCTGATGCCAGCAACCCCTCTGCTGTCACTATGCACTCCGCCAACGACAACGCTCTGCCCGGCGTTGGAAAGCACTACCTCTCCACCACGAGCACCATTGTAACCGCTAGCGTTAATGTTACCAACCGAGAGTCCTCCTTCATAACCAGTTAGAACGACAGTGCCACCAGTATGCCCAATGCCGGCACCATATGACTCAACATCACCAGCTATCGTCAATCCACCAGAGCCCGTAAATGCAACCAACCCACCTGAATTCCCACTTCCAGAAGAAAGGTCAATTGACGCGCTCGGGTTGTTCTGGTTGGCTACTGTCCCATTTAGCACTATTGTTTGTCCAATAAGATTTACACTGCCACCGTTACCAGCTGCACCACTTACATCTATGCTGCCAATCGTAACAACACCAGCATCATTAAATACGTTGACGCCACCACCACTAGCACCAGTAAGTCCAGCAGTTGATAGCCTATTCATGGTCAACGTAGTATTAATTCCAGCGCCCTCAACATCAATAAAGCCCCCAATACTTGGCTGATCTCTATTAAAGCTGGTGGCTGTGGCACTTATATTACCAATATCCAAGCTGCCGTTGCTTATTTGAATGATAACAGTTCCACCACCAGTGCTACCACTCGCAATCACATCTCCAGCAACTATGTTAACGGACTGCCCGGCTATACGTATGGAACCACCGTTGAGAACACTAGACGAAACATCGAGACTCGAATTGTTTCCGTTTGCCGTCAAGCCAATCACATTAATGACCGGCGCACTCAACTTGATAGACCCACCCGCTCCGGCGCTGCCGGTTGCACTAATGCTATTCACTTGCAACGAACCAAACGGGACCCCAAAATCAACAAATCCACCAGCAAACCCACCGCTACCATTAGCTATGATGTCGCTTGCCTGCAAGGTGTTGGGTCCACTGCCCAGGGCCAACATAGTCACCGTACCTGCATAAGTGTTGGAACCATGGCCAGAAGTATCAACGACTCCCGACAAAGTGATCCCCGCACCTATCACGGTCACGCTACCGTTACGACTGCTAGACGCATCGCTAGAAATCGTACTCACCTGGCCATCAACCGCAATACTGCTACTAGATAGCAGGAATATATTCGCGGAGTTACCGGACCTGGTGGCAGTACTGACTAATCCACTAATATGAAGATTGCCATTACCGATAAGAGCCACTCCAGATGAGCCGCTACCGGAGACAGCATTTACGGTCACTGAACCGCCTACAAGGACTGGGGCTAAAAACGAGCTAGCTGCAGTTGAGAGCACAAGAGAATCAGCAACAAAAGAAGTGAATGTTGACAATGAGCCGGCAGGAAGCTTGTAATCAATGCCAAAGGTTGTGTCAGAGACATGTGGCTGAGATAACGGTGAAACACCAATTTGATAGCTGTGTCCTGCTATATCATTGCTCGCATTAAATACCCCAGAACTGGACGACACATTCGGGAATATGGATCTGTCAATAGTTTTGTGTCAAAGGGTTAGTCCAATCTGTAATTACCCGTTGACATTTAATTGAGACCGCCACGGAGGCATACAGCTTTAGCTGTTGCCGACTGGGCGGAACCGTTGGCGGTGCAAGCCAACGGAGA
>CAILLX010000159.1 GCA_903835185.1 uncultured bacterium
ACCAATAGGCAAGGTGCTTTGCTCTCGACAGTACTTCCTGTCGGTGGACTGTCCGGGTTTGCCGGCGCAGTTTCAAACCTGAGCTTAAATTTGAACGCAGTAAACAACCTTATTAACGCTGGCATAATCAGGAGCGCTGGTAACCTCACTGTTACAGCCGGCGGTTCGATTGTCAACGCATTGCCTGCTGGTGTAACCGGACCCAGTCCTGTCATGCAGTCCATGTTGAACTTAAACCTTATTTCTGGTGCAGGCAGCATCATCAATAGCGGTGTAATAAGCTCTCTGACTGGCAACATTAACATTGCATCCCAAACGGTGCGCAACATAGCTATAAACAATGTTGGGGGCAGATTTGAAGCGCTTACCGGGCAAATCAATGTGCGCGATGCGAGATTCAATGCGCCGTTTAATCTTGACCTCGCAGGCGGTGACTGGCTCTCCCGTGAACTGAACCTTTACTCTGGCAGTGGCATTGTCACTGCTAACGTGAATAATATCCAGTCCAGGGTCAACATTTCAGCTGGGGCAGCACATGTTGCAGTATCATCCGGTGAGCTCAATTTGGGCAACATGGCACTTACAGGTGATCCGACTTTCTTCAACAGCAACGGTGATGTCACTGTAGGCGGCAATATAACGGTAGGTGAAGCACTCACAATTGCTGCAAGCCGTAATATTTTATCAACCGGAGCATACAGCATCACAGCTAACGACGGTGCGCAAGGCTTTGACATCAACTTCATTGCCGGAGCTGATATTACCGACAACGGCAATACTTCCAGCTCCACAGTCGGACCGCTTAGCTTCCCTCCTGTCTCTGGTACAGGTGCACCTGCAACAACATCCATTCAGATAAATGGAGCAAGTGCCAGCGGGGGTGATATTACATTCTCAGGTTATAAGATGACCATTTCTTCGGCTGCAGTTGCGGGTGACAACCCCGGTGGCAATGTGCGGCTCATAGCCTTTGCAGACTCAGTGACCGGGGTTAATGGTGGGCATGTGTTATTGTCGCCTGCCACATCTATTAGCACTAGCGGATCGGGGTTAGGCAGCAATGGCAATGTATCAATAATTGCTGGTGCAGCCTCAGGCACAGCTATTACAACTGGCTTAGTCGCAACAACCGGTGGCACAGGCGGCGGTGGTAGTGTGACTTTAACAACTGCCCAGCCAGTTCCTTATTCCGTTGCCAGTCTTAATCCGGTGAGCATCTTGCCAAATGGCACGCTCAACGCCGGTAGCGACGACTTCATTGCCAGCACGACAATTCACCCTGCGTCAGTGAACATACTGAACAACATAAATGCCTCTGGCGCGATAACGCTAACCACGGCTGGGACAGGTACTATATCAGGGTCAGGAACACTGACGACAGCGGGCTTATTAACAGTCATCGCTGGGACAAGAGGCACATCTATAATCAATACCCAAGTTGGGCAGTTGACGAGCACAACTGGCGGCGCATCACTTAGCGTCTATCAAACCGGTTCAATTATATTGGACGCGAACAATGAAAGTTCTGGTTCGCTTAATGTCATAACTTCTTCCGGAAGTATAACGGTGGGGAACCCAATTTCGGCAGGTGGCGGGATTACTTTTGTTTCGGCAAGTGGTATTACAAGTGGCACTGGCGGCACCATAAGTTCAAATGGTGGAGCCATCACGCTAGTAGCGCTAAATGGTAGCTTGACCTTAGGAGCTAACATGTCCTCTAGTGGTGCAAGCAGTGGTGGTAACATGCTTCTTGTAGCTATGGGTAGCAGCAATTCAAACATTACAAGTAATGGCACAGATCTAAATATTTCAACGAACGGTCCAACTGCCGGTAGCAGTGGTGACCTGGCTTTAGTGGCTTCAGGAGCTATCAGCCTGGCTGGCAGTAGTCTTTCAACCACACCTAGCAGCAGTGCGCTGGGTGGTTCGGCTTATCTTAGTGCAACTGCTGGTATTACTGCTGGAACGCTGGAGACTGGGGGTGCCCCGGTACTGATAACAACTGCAACTGACAACAATTACAGCTATTCGCAATTTACGAGCGGCAATTCAGTTGGCACAGTCTCAGGCGATATGATGAAAACGCTTGGAAG
>CAILLX010000160.1 GCA_903835185.1 uncultured bacterium
GGTTCCCAGTGAAAGAGGTGGCGAGCGCAGAGCGAAGCAAACGAAAGCAATGGTTCTGTGAAGTCATAAGTTCGTCGCTGTCAAAGTATATCTCAAAGTTTAAGTTTTTAATATGTCTGGGGGTTTTTCTGTTCTAGATTATGATGTTGTTTCCGAGTTGGTGCAAGGCGCATCCTTCAAGGTCGATCTAGCACCAGATCTGGTTCCGGCTGTGACGACGTTGATCATTCGATTGTCCCAGGCCGCGATTGATGAAGCTAGGGGTTCGGACGCGCACTACTCAACTGTACTAGATTCTCGCATTGAGGATCGATTCGGTGAGGAGGTAGCGGCTGACCCAGCTTTACTCCTGGAGGAGCTCTCGGAGATTGTCGACGCGCCCCAGAAATCTCATCTGGCGTTGGTTGCGGCGCTCTCTGGTGTCAAGCAGCTCTCCAAGCTGACCATTCTTCCCTCTATCTCCCAAGCGTTTCTCTTGGACCTAGGATCGCCCAAGGTGGACCCGGTCGGGTACCTCGTGAAACTCGATTTCTCGGAGGACCAGGCCGCGGAGCTTCATGCCAGTACAGACTTCAGGGATGTCATGGCAGAGATCTTCTTCTTCGCCTTCTGCTTCGTAGTGGGCTCTCATTCTGGTGAAGTGGCAGTGCCTTTCGAGGATCCCTTTGAGTTTCCCGAGGAAGACCCGTTGCCTCGATCTGCAGGAATGACGGTAGAGCTGGCAGAGCTGCAGCGTCAGTTCGCTGACATGATGGCGATGCAAACAAAGTTGGTCGCCTCCATGGCAAACCTTCAAGCACCTCCTACTGCTCCTCTTGCTCGTGCAGCTCGCCCTTCTGAAAAGGGGGTCCGTCCTCGTGCAACCATCCTGGCCGCTCCTCTGCGTGGCTCGGTCCGTGCCCTAATCCCCCCTCCCCCTGAGGGGGATGATGCCTCATTCGATTCCGACGAAGACTTTGACAAGCCGACTCTGAGTCAGTTTAGCGCAGCAGCTAGCCAGCGTGGGTTATTTCAGCAAGGCGTAGCCTCCATGCAAGGTAAGTTACCCGATGTGTCTACTCCAAAGTCTAACTCTGTTGTTGCACCTCTCTCGAACCCTGCAGCTTGTGCTTTTCAAGGTCCTCTCCTTCAAATGGCATTGGACAAGGCACGCAGTACCTTTGGAAAGGACACCGAGCTGAGTTCTGATGAACTGCTTGGATTGCTTTTGTCCCCCGATGGGTTGCTGTTGCTCTCTGTTGATGGAGTTCCCTGCACGGTCGTGGTGGTTCAGTCTACCAAACGTGCACCTCTGCTCATCAATAAAATTGTGACAACTCGCTTTAATCCGGACAACTCTGTGGAGTTGGGACAACTCGGCTCGGGAGCCGTCTGCTCCCATCTCTACCCAGTCAGTGCAGACCAGTTCAACGCGCTCATCAACGATCAAATTGTTCGCGCAGTGTTCGCTGAGAAGCTCTTTGGTGAGAACTTCGATTTTCGCAAGCTCACAATGGCGCTGGTCAACTACAGGGACAAGGTCTTCACACTGTGTGACAAGCACTTGGGCGGTCACACGGACGCCATCATTAATATGAATGGTCGCCATGTAACCATTTTTGCCGTCATCATGCGCATGCATATCAACACCTGGATGAGGGCCTTGCTACATGGTGATGTTAAGCTCCTGCTCAAGGAATTCGATGCTCGCTGGCAGTCTCAGTACGTCTTCGAGCTAGGTTCTGATTCGGCTGGCCTACCATTGGCTCCGCTGGGACCAGCCCTGCTGCAACTGCTCTACCGCTGTCCATCTTGCAAAAGATTGGGTGAGTCGGTTATTTCGTGCACTTCTGAGAGCTGTCTGACGACCTCTGCCAAGCATGTGAGTTCCACCACCGATGATTCCGAGTTTCAGGCTATCTACCAACCTTGGAAGAAGACCCAACTGGCTGCGTCCCCCAAAAAGGACGGCAGTGCTACAGCTTTCTTCAGGACTGCGCTGGCCAAATCGCATAATCTGACTGCAGCTAGCACCAAAGCAACCAAGGCAGGGGCCCATGCCACTGCTAACCAGCAGCAGTTGATCGTCATGCACCAGTGTCCCAATTACAAGGTCTACTAGGGAATACGAGGGCCTGCTAGAGCCCGTACTTCTTATCTAGCTTCTGGAGTTAGTTCTGTGGCTGTACCTGTAGCTTCTATGAAAAATTCTAATTGTGCTGATATTAATGTAACTGCGTTCGATAATGCTAAAGAAAATGTTGAGTATCCGACCCCGAATTTTCTTAAAGTACAGCAAATACAATGTTTACTACGTTACATCACTTCCAAGGGCACCTTTTCACTCAATACTCTCAAACGTGGGATGCATTCTTATATGAAGGCTCATGTTCCACGCGGCGGGGCCCCAACAACCCCGGTGGTCTCTAAACCTGATGGTTTGTCGGTCACTGAGATGTTTGATGCAAAGCTGTTCCAACCAGGATCCTACAGTCTTGATCCCCGATCGTACGACTTAATTCCTGCTCAGATGCGAAACTATCACTGCTCGCACTGTGCTACATGCAAACCTTTCAATTCTGTGGTCCCGTCATGCTACTTTGCAACGATGATGAAGTGCATCACTCATGGCTGGCATCCTCCTTGCAACTATTCGGCAATTATTCCTAAGTATAGGACTACTGGCAATTATCCCTCCGTGTCCAAGTATTCAGTTAGTGCGACAAAGGAGTTCAATGACATGGTGGCGCATGGGGTAGTCATCCCATGTACTGTGGCCAACATTAAGTTAGTGAATCCTATTGGAGCAATTTTGAAGAATTCGGACAAGGTAAGGGCAAAGGTATTGACAGGAGTACATATTGTGGATCAAGCTTCGCTTACATTGGCTTCGGACAAGCTGGTGGCAGCAGGACAGGCAAAAGTGAAAGTACGCTTGACAACGGATCTTTCAGCTACTGGTATCAATGGGGCTAGCGTGTCTCCTCCATTTCGCTATCCGTCATTAGGAGATGCGCTTCGGATTATAAAACGCAACAGTTATATTGCGTCTGGAGATGTTAGTCGTTATTTTCACTCCTTCCCCTTGGCAATTGATGGACGCTACTATTGGGCAGTTGAGTATGGGGGTATATATTGGGTGTATGCGAGATGTTGTTTTGGTCATACGGCGTGTCCGTATTATGCTTCGACGTGGTCAGCAGAGTTTAGACAGTGGGCGATTGCAGCAGGACTAGATCCTGCATTTATGGTCGACGATTGGATGCTCAGTGAGGACACGGAGGAGAAGGCGCTTGAGGGAATGAAGGTGCTTTGCAAGATATTTGAGGACTGTGGATTTGCAATGTCCAAGGAGAAGTTCCAAGTTGGGAAACAATTGGTTTTCATTGGAGTCTTAATCGATACAGAAACTATGACGATGCGCTTCGAATGTACTCAAGCAAGAGGTATGCGCTTGCAGCTGCAGTCATACTTGGATTCGTTAATTAAGGGAACGCACATTGGTCATGGTACAAGCAGACACATTTGTGGCAAACTTAACTGGTACTCAGAAATAGTGCAAAGTGGTAGGATGCATATTCGCTCGTGGTGGATCTATCAGCGAAATGGAGCAGAAACTCAATCAAAGTCTATGCTTCGGTTGGTGCAGGATACTCAGTGGTGGATCAACTTGCTGCAAACATGGGAAGGTAATCAGTCAGGTCAAGTGGAATACAAGATTCTCTCATCAGAGGAACTTCGTACGAATCCTAAATCTATGATCATCATGCAGTCGGATGCATCTGGAACGGATGGTTTCGGTTATTACTATTCGTATCTTGGGGATGAAGAGATGGAGTATACTTCCAAGACTTGGAATCCTCCCTTGCGCATCGAAGAACACTCACATAAATTTGAGCTGTTAGCACTGGATGATTTTCTGATGACAAGCTGTGAGGCAGAGGATGCTATCTTGGTGTGGTTGACCGATAATGAGGGGGCTGCTTGGACAGTCAATAAGGGACGATGTGCAGATGATCAGAGTGCAGCAGTGCTAACCAGTATCTTGCAAATTTGCGATCAACGCAGACTTCAGATCATTGCACTGTGGGTTCCGAGAGAGGAAAATGAATTTGCTGACTATTTGTCTCATCTTGCTTTTTATTCTGATAGGGACGTCGTCAAAGGGAAGGTCTCGGACATTACTGTCGGCGCTGGCTCAAGTGGAGGCGAAGGTGGCAAAAAGCGGTAGGAGCGCAGCTACGATCGCAACAGCAAAGCAGTACGTGGAATGGTGCATTTGTAATGGAGTAGTGGCCTATCCAGCGTCGTACGAGTCAGTAGCAGGGTTTATAACGGATAAGGTAAGAGCGCTGGATGGATCAGCAAAGTCAGAGGCAAATATGGTATCATCGATTAAGGTCTTTGGACACCATCTCAATATGCCCTGGCTGAGCTCGGCAGCTCAGTATAAGCTGAACAAGATTCGCAGTCAGCTTCATCTACAGGATAAGGTAGCAATCAAGCGCATGCAGCCATTTGTTCGCTCTATGATCCTGGAATTGCTTGATCAAGGCTTAGACGTGGACAACTCTCCGTACGACCTCTTAGTAGCAACAATTATTCTGTTAGGACATAATGGTCTGCTGCGGCAAGGAGAGCTTCTCTGTGGAATTCAAGTGTGCGATTTAGCGTGGGATCGGAGGACGAGGAGTGTGACCATTCAGTTACCGGCAACCAAGACTCATCGTAGCGGTGCAGGGGTGCAGGTGCGGATAACGGATCATGCTGGACCAAGTGCTTACAAGTTTCTGTTGAGGTGGTGTACTTCGCAGAATCTTTTCGGCAAGCCCCAGCAGTATATCTTTCCAAGATATTTGCATGGGCATAGGAAAACAGGACCGTGTTTTGACTTTCGACAAACAGCTTCCAAAAGCTGGTTTCGTAGAATGTTGAACAAGGTTGTTGTTGGGCTAGGGTTTAACCCCTCAATGTACTCGGGTCACTCTCTTAGGGCAGGCGGTGCTACAGATCTCTTTATTATTGGAGTACCCTATCCAAAAATCAAACTTTATGGTAGGTGGAAATCTGATGCAGCGCTGGTGTACTATCGGGAGGATATTGAAGTTTCGAGGTCGGTTGCTAATGCTTTCGGGTTGGGGTCGTATAACATCAGCGAAGATTATGAGTTCGGAAGAGTGGGGGTGTCTACTGAATGTGTTTAATTACACGGGAGGTGGATGCCCAAAAGCTAGCTAGAACTTGTACTAAATCGACGTGTAATTACCCCCATAACCTGAATAGTTGGAAACAATATGAATAGCCTTAATTAGTTAGTGTAGTAATGTAGTGGAATAGTGTGATAAGCTGGAACAGTGGGCAACGCAGGTTGCACTGATCAGCGGGTGAGATATGTAGTGTGTCGGTACCTGTACGGAACTCCTGAGTGTGTAGCGGTTAACTTAATGTCTTCACTCGAACGAGGAAGGAGGCACGATGATTGGTTAAGTGGATCTGCGAAACTGGAAGGGAAGCTTTGTGCAAAATCGGGATTCGGGGCCTCACTTCGAAAGTTCCTTGAACTTGAGAAGTGGCACAGAAGTCGATGTTCTAGACGCAGTAGTCGCGTTAGGAAGGCAGAAAGCGGTGTAGTGGCAGGCCAACACAGTAGCGATGAAATGAATGGTTCCCAGTGAAAGAGGTGGCGAGCGCAGAGCGAAGCAAACGAAAGCAATGGTTCTGTGAAGTCATAAGTTCGTCGCTGTCAAAGTATATCTCAAAGTTTAAGTTTTTAATATGTCTGGGGGTTTTTCTGTTCTAGATTA
>CAILLX010000161.1 GCA_903835185.1 uncultured bacterium
CGTTGGCTCGCGGGCTTTAAGCGCCGATGGGAGCAATCCCGGGATCGAATAGCAAGCTGCATAACAAATACGGCATCCGCATTTATTCGCGCCGGATTTCTCGATCTCAGAAAACCGCATTGTTCAACAGGCTGCTAGCCGAGAAAATTCCCGAGCCTCGATCACGCGAAGCAACGTAGCTTGCGACTCCAAGCCGATGCTGTTTATCTCGTCCAGGAATAGCGTCCCGGCTCCAACGGCCTCGAACCGCCCCTTGCGCTCGCTATTTGCGCCGGTAAAAGCGCCCTTGACGTGTCCGAACAATGCACTCTGTAGGAGCGTGTCCGGAATGGTTGCACGATCAAACCATAAGTACGGGGAACCGCTGCGACGACTGAGTTTGTGAATTGCTCTTGCAAACATTTCCTTGCCTGTTCCTGTTTCGCCGCAAAGCAGAACATTCGCATCACAACGGGCCGCCCGTTTCATCTCGTCCAAGCACCTGAGAAAGTCTGGACTTTCGCCGACAAGTATCTCTCGTCGCACCGCAGCAAAAGCATCGCGAAACGCTGGGTCGAATGCTCTTTCTGGATTGCCGATCTCCTCCAATTCTGCCCGGATTTCTTGTGGCGCGATCGGACAGAAAAGGACATCAGTCGCACCCGCCGCAAGGGCGCGATGCATCGCTGTGAGATCCCCGATTGGTGCCAGAACGACCACGGGCGCTCCGTTTTCGCTGGCACGCTGTAGGTCACGAAGCAGTTGCGCCAAGAGAGGTCCTTCGGTCCACTCCGCAAAGACCAGTTGGGCTTTATTTCTCGCCGTCGCAGCCACGGTGTCACAGGTGACAACCTCATGACCGTCCGACTCAACGGCGGTAGTCAGGTCAGCCAGCAACTTCGGGCTGGATATGACAAATGCCACTTTCATCACTTTGCCAAGTCCGGTATCGTAAGAACCACCTCAGCTCCCCCTTTGGTGCTGTTCTTCGCCTGAATGCTGCCTCCAATAGCTTGCATCATGTGCTTCGCGATATAGAGACCGAGCCCTTGGTGGCCGTCGTCCCTGCGCGTCGAAGCGCGCGGTTCGAAAATGTGCGCCAAGGCCTCGGCGGAGAAACCGTCCCCGTTGTCCACAACTCTGACAATTGCCCGCTTCAAAACGCGGTCCATTGCCACTTTCACTTCCACTTTTCTCTCAGCGACCGGAGTCTTGCAGTCTTTCAGCGCATCTGCGGCATTCCACAAGAGCTCATGCAGAGCAATCCTAAGGTCCGACTCGTACGTGGTAACCACGATTCCATCGTCCTGAGTCTGGGCGATCGTCTTGGCTCCAGCCTCCGCGAACCTCTGTGCATAGAGAGTCAGCAATTGCCCCACGCTCTTTGGCAGATTCACTCCTCGGAGTCTTTCTTGTCCAAATGTCGCAAAGAAACTACTCATCTTGTTGTAACCCTCTCGTAAGACACAACATAATCCTCGTATGGCACCGGGAGCTGTTGCAATGGCACAGGGGTCGCCGCTTTCGACGTTCTGAGCGATGTCAATGAGTTCTGCGTTACTGTGATCGATAAGACGCCCGACGTCGCTTGCCAGGACGCTTGCGGCACGTGACCGTAATAAGGCGTGAAATTCAATCTCGAACATCCGCAAAGTTTGGACTCGGCGCTGAGCGGCAAGAGCAAGACGGATGCGGGCCAGCAAATCCCGGAACGGCGCTTTCTTCGGAACAAAGTCGTTGGCGTGATCACGACTGATAGCCTCCACGACGTTCCGGAGATGGTTTTCATAGGGGTACGCCGTCAGGATGATAATGGTTGCATTAGGCTGCAACCGCCGCAGTTCGGGAAGCCATCGCATTCCCGCAAATTCTCCTAGACTTACCTCGGGTGTTTTCTTATTTGGAGCGTTGGGATACAAAAGGTCAAGCAGGACAAGGTCGTATTTGTTTACGACCGCTTGGCTGGCAGCGCGTTGATTCGTTACATGTTTGATGTAAGGTCGATCATCATAGCCTTCGCCAATAATATCGACTAGCCGAATCGTTCTCAGGTTGTCGCAAGTATTTTGAGCCCACTCTTTGTCATCATCGATAACCAAAATTCTAAACTTATTCATAACTTAGGATATTCGGGGAATTTAGTGGCTAGGTTGAAGAAGAACGGGGACAGGCTTTTAGAGTGAAGGCTGTTGTTCGGGTTGAATGGAGGCTGGGGCGTTGTGGTCGGAACTGAGATCCAACCGCTTCGCGCCGGCCTTCGCTC
>CAILLX010000162.1 GCA_903835185.1 uncultured bacterium
GGCGGTTGTCCAGCGTCAAGTGCCGCTAGCGCATATCCAAGAGATACGCGCTAGCGGTTTTCGCTACCCTGCTTTTTTGCTCCGTAACAGGGGGCCATTTTGGACTGGGATTGGGGGCCACGCCGGCCCGGAATACGCATCTGTAATCTAACAGAGATTCAAAGTCCGGACATTTTGTTGTGCCAACCTGTTCCACACACACTCAGATACAGACAATCATTGTCAGTCTCTTTTATTAAACTGGAAGATCTGACACTGCCGAATCAGTTGTCAATGTCCAAGACTGCTGATCAAGTAGTGTCGGAGGCTGCTACCATAGAAAGTCAAAAAAATGAGGACGAATCCATTTCCCTCGTAACGTAGAACAAATGCCCGGATGGGAAACACAGAGGTTAATTCAATGAGCCTGCCCTTTCCAGTAATATCTGCAGATGAGGCTGCTAACCTCATCCAACACGGACAAACAATCGGTTTTAGCGGGTTTACAGCTGCCGGGGCAGCCAAAGCCATTCCTGCCGCACTGGCACGCAGGGCGAAACGTGAGCACGAAGCAGGACGTCCATTCAAAGTCGGTGTGCTGACTGGTGCTTCGACAGGGGCATCCCTGGATGGTGCTCTTGCAGAAGCCGAAGCGATAAGCTTTCGTACCCCATACCAGTCTGATTCACATCTTCGTAATCAAATCAACCGGGGCGAAGTGAAGTTCGTAGACATGCACCTGTCGATGTTACCCCAGATGGCTCGCTATGGCTTCCTTGGTCCGCTGAACTATGCTGTCATCGAGGCGTGCGACGTTACCGCAGGAGGTGGCATCGTCCTTTCAACATCGGTGGGTGCATCCAACACATACCTCCATCTGGCCGATCGGGTCCTCATCGAGCTGAACTCAAAGCACCCGCCTGCACTGCTTGGCATGCACGACATCTTCGAACCAAAGGACCCACCGATGCGAGCAGAAATCCCGATTTATCGGGTCTCTGATAGGATTGGCTCTCCGATATGCCTTGTAGATCCAAAAAAGATAGTCGGGATTGTGCATACTAATCTCGAAGATGAGAGCAGCAACTTCGAGCAACCCAACGAGCTTACGGTACGGATTGGCGAGCTCGTGGCCGAGTTTTTGGCAAGTGAGCTAAAAAGTGGCAGAATTCCGCCAAAATTCCTGCCACTGCAATCCGGTGTCGGCAATATCGCTAACGCTGTGCTTGCATCTCTTGGTGGGAACAGTAACATACCACCGTTCGAGATGTACACTGAAGTTCTCCAGGACTCAGTCCTGGCTCTGATCGAGCAGGAACGCTGCACATACGCCTCAACTTGCGCGCTCACACTCAGTACTGAAATGATGCACCAATTCAGGTCCAACATGGAGTTCTTCAGGCGTAAAATCGTATTGAGACCGCAAGAGATAAGCAATAATCCTGAAGTTGTGCGGCGGCTCGGCATCGTGTCGATGAACACCGCCATCGAGGTCGACCTCAGCGGCAATGTGAATTCAACCCACCTGATGGGCAAGACTTTGATGAACGGAATTGGCGGCTCAGGCGACTTCACGCGCAACGCCTACCTTTCAATCTTCTCGTGTCCTTCGACCGCCAAAGGGGGGAAGATTTCGGCAATCGTGCCGCTTGCCTCACACATGGATCACAGCGAGCACTCTGTTCAGATCGTCATTACAGAACAGGGGATAGCCGACCTGCGCGGCAAGGATCCTCACGAGCGAGCACAGTTGATCATTAACAATTGTGCACATCCCGACTACCGTGAACAGCTGCACGACTACCTGAAACACGTTCATGCAGGGCAGCACGAACCGATCTCACTTTCACTCGGTCTGTCCATGCATCGCCAATTTATGCGCCACGGTGACATGCGTGGCATAAATTGGGACGAGTTTCGCTAGATGCATTGTGATTTTGTCGGTGCCCAACAGCCATTCTACATAGCGAAGAGGCGCCACAGACTTTGCTACGGCTCTACTGCCAAGGAGCTTCTGCACCGCTCTCGATTGGTTGACATAGGCAGATTTGTCCATCTTTTACATCACCTGTGATAATACAGTCAATGCGTCTGACTTTGTCTTTCCTCTTTAAGGTTTCCGCTAGAAGCGCTGCTTGTTTCTTTTCTTCTAGTGTCGCAACTTTGCTGATAAATACGATGGACTCGCTGTCTTGAATGACTTTGTGAAGGTATCCTTTGGGATGCAGTACGATAGCAGCCACATCAGCACTTGTAATTGTTGAATTCAACGGGCGATTCAACCGTTCACAAAATAGCTCAGCGCGGTGTACATATTGGGCGTTCATAGGCTTGCCGAGGCAGTCTATACCTATGACTGCAATGACCAATCCTGGCCGATTCAATAAAACAGGTTCATATTCCTCGTGTGCCTTGATGGATCGGCCGGCGGATCCGTCGGCTTCGATTAGTAGATAATCAGCAGGGGATGAGTCCTCTATAGCGTTCAGCTCTGTTACTGAATACCCACCTAGTTTTCTTATTGTAGCTTCTTGCATTATGGTGCGAGCGATTGTGATGTGTTTAGTTCTGCGCAATTTGTCCTTGAGCTGATCTTGTATAAGCTCCCAAGGTCCCACAATCACACACCCTGGTTCAACTATTTTGGCATGGGTGTCGTTCTCAAAGCAGCAAGTCCCTTCTGGGTACAATATCTTTGTACTGGTGGTGGTGATAACTGATCTTCCGGCTTCTACAAGAATCTGTGCCAATGCCAACATCAATGAGGTCTTCCCACCCCCACCAATTAAATAAGCAGACCGATGTTTACTGAGATGAAATGAATCAATGATTTTGTCGGTTGACATGAGATACCACAATTTCAAGTACGCTCCCGCTGATGGTCCTGGCCTTGTCTGAAATTAAATAGCAGAATGACTCATCCCCGCGAGGATCAATATCACCAAGCTTCTGTCCTGCGTGTACATGAATCCCTGACATGATGATTCCGCGGATCACGCCAGGGATTTTGGATGTAATCTCACTGCCAGCCACACAGCCAAGTACCTCGTCTGCTTTGACTCTGTTTCCTATTGTCTGACTGCTTTCAAAAATACCGTCCGCAGGTGTCCTAAAGACTCGTTCGTATGAATAACCATTGATATCCCCAGGCACACCTGTATTATGATCGGCCTTTCCTTGATTGATGATCCTGCCAAGACAATGTCCTCTGTTAGTCTCCACCACATAATGAACATCGACGCCTGCCTCAAGCTCAGGACCAAGTCCGATGACCAGTTCGGCGTTGGTCAGTCGATTATCAATGTTCCTCTTCCTCATACGGGCATCTATGATAATTTGAGGGTTCCATATCTTTGCAAGCAAACACTCAGGATCAACAAAAACAGGAATATGGCTCCAGTCAAAGTTTCCAAAAAACTTAAAATCACCTGGGTGGGGCTCTCGTTCTGCAATGTTTTGGAATCGTGCCCTTGGGCTGGCGATGACGCTCGCGCTCCCAGGCAATGAACGCTGTGCTACATGGGCTGCGCCCGAATCATTCAAGACGTAACACACACCGCGGACGCCTTCGATAGTGATTTCATTTTCAAAAATAGCCGAACAAAAAGACACTGTGCGTCTTACTGCTGTTGGTTGCTCGATATCCGTCATCACTACACGGAACCCGCATCTGAACAGTCTGTGCGCCACTGCTGAAGCCATCTCCCCAGCGCCTTTGATTAGTATTTTATCGTGCATAAATCTTCCAGAGTATCCACATCAGAAACTACTGCATCATCATCTAGCTCAAAATGACCGACAGATTTAGCATATCTTTGGATCAGTTGTCGCGCCCCGACATCTCCTGTAAGCGCGAGAAGGTCATCCTTAAACGCGGCACTGATGATTACAGGATGTCCGTTGCGGCCATGGTAAGTCGGTACGATAATTTGTTTCCCGGATTCAAAATAATGTCTTATGATCATAGCAATCACTGAAGGCGTAATGCGGGGCATGTCGGCCATAGTAATCATGTAGGCAGCAGCTTCAGGCGGTGCAGCACGGACACCTGCACGCAGTGAAGATGACATGCCATCGGCAGAACAGGAATTGACGATAAAGTTGCAATTTGGATAATCGGCAGGGATTCGAAAATCAGGACTCACAACAACAATTGTCTGCTGGATGTCGGGTGCACTGCATAACGCATCCAGTGCGTGTCGATAAAGTTCGCGCCCATTGAAGTCCGCAGTGAGCTTGTTTCCATGAAATCGTGTCGATGCCCCGGCAGCAAGTAAGATTGCGACTATTTGCACCAAACCTCCCCGATACACAATGATTTATTGATGGGCACCTGTCCCTCTCAATTCGGGTGCTGTTTGCTTGTATTCGGCAAAGAGCTCAGAGAGCTTTTGCACAGCGCCCATGATCTGAGCCGGTGTAGTCCCGTCTGCAAACGGTACTACATGTCCATTCTCCTTGAGAACGCGGCCACGTGCGACTACTGTATCAACTTCGCTGCCGTCGGCAGCCCAGATGATGTTTTCCATAAGATTGTCCAGTCTGGTCGGAACTAGATTAGGTCTGTTCAGATCCAGTAAGATCCAGTCTGCCTGCCGTCCTGGGGACAGCTCACCCTGATTTGCTCGAAGTATCTTCGCAGGTACGCTTGTGATCATTTCCAGTAGCTGCTGCGATTTAAGCAGCGTCGCGTCCTGATATTTTGCCTTCTGATATTGCGATGCCAGTCTTGCTGCTGCAATTATGTTCTGATTGTCCGCCGAACCTGATCCGTCTGTTGAGATAGCCACAGGAACGCCGGCTTTGAGCATTTCAATTACTGGTGGCATTCCGGAGCCGAGGATTGTATTAGCCAGCGGATTATGGACAATCTTTGTCTGTGTACGCGCGAGAATCTCCACGTCGCGTGGACCGCAATTGACCTGATGAGCAAGTACTGTTTCGCCGTCGAGGACACCTATACTCTCCAGAAACTCGACTTCAGTTAAACCTGGTTCGATCTCACGACTGAACCATTCAGTGGTTTTGGGTTCCTCGGCAGAATGAGTGTGAAACAACGTTCCATGTTGTCTGGCCCAGGACTTTAGAGGTATGAGCATATTGCGGCTGTTTGAAAAGACCTGATCAGGACCAGGACAGAAAGTCGTGTGCTTGAGTCCGCCAAGTTTCAACGCCTCGTTCATGCGCGCTACTGCCGCAGCCGGCTCATCGAGTACCTCTGCGACGTAGTAGCGATCCTGTCCGCCCACAGCTACTATCATCGTGGTACCGGCCGATTCATTGGCCTGCGCGATTTCCTTAAGGCGGTACTTGTTAAAGTTGCAATGATGCACCATGCACGTCGTGATGCCATAATGGATGTCGCAGAGACGCGCCATGCGGTATGTCACTAGATGAGGTGAGCTGCCCAGTTCGTTGCAAAGCCTGTCGTTCTCCTTGATGATAAAGCTGGTAAATGGATTGACTGCATGGTCCAGCCAGGCTGTTAGCGGCTCATCCTTGGCAATACCGATAATCGGCTGTTCATGATCATGCCCGTGCGCTTTAACAAAGGCTGGCATAAGCACGCACTCGAGGCACGGGAAATCGTCGCTGCCAGCGCCAATCACTCGCAACTGTGATCCGTAAGCCGACTTGATCCGCTGTCCAATCTCGTTTGTATACTGGCCCACCTCTTTTATCAGTTCTCCCTCAGTCAGGATGTATCCATCATGAATACGTTTGCTTCTGTCCGGAGCTGCCAGAGGCAGCAGGAACTTCGCGCGACAAAGGGTGTATTTTTGATTTTGCATAATTCACCAGTAATTAGATTTTTCCTAGTCCCTTGAGGATTTTTTCAGGCGTGAAAGGCCAGCTGCGAATCCACACTCCTGTGGCATCATGAATTGCCGATGCAATTGCCGGCGCTGCTCCGTTGCATGAAATTTCGCCGACAGATTTAGCCCCAAACGGACCGAAGGGATCGTTTGTCTCGACGAGTATGGCCTGGAAATCCTCCGGCAGGTCATTGATCATCGGGACCCTATAATCCAGCAGATTTGCATTGAGGCATCTTCCCTTATCGTCGAGAATCATCTGCTCGAAAAGAGAATGCCCGATCGTTTTGAGAACGCCACCATAAATCTGCCCTAGTGCCAGCTCTGGGTTGATTGGAGTTCCACAATCCTGAAGAGCGTAGTACTTCTGAATCTTGATCTCGCCTGTTGCAGTATTCACGGCTACCTGTACGAAATGCGCACCATAGGGGATTGCTGCCTTATCAGTAGTGAAGCAAGCTGTACTGCAAAGCTGCCCTTCTCCTGTTCCGCATTGGGTGTAGCGGGCAATCTCTGCAAAAGTGACTGACTTGCTTTTGCCTTTAACGGTTGAAGGAAACTCAAGAACAAGATCTTTGCTTGATTCTCCTATCATTTTTGCTGCAGCGTCGAGAATCTTTTCTTTCAGCCCACAGGCGGCGTTCAAGGCTGCCGAACCGGAAAAAAACGTGCCGGCTGAGGCATAAGCCCCGTCATCATATGGTGTCACATCAGTGTCTGCGGAGATAAGCGATACGTCCGACATCCGTGTGGCGAGACATTCTGATACTATTTTGGTAGTAAGCGTGTCCAGTCCAGTTCCCACATCAGTTCCACCTGAGAGAAGCATGAGCGTACCATCGCCCTGTAAAGTAACGCAGGCATTGGCTGAATCAAGACCAGGCAGCCCTGATCCCTGTTGAATAATGGCTACTCCTTTGCCTACCTTGATATCAGGATCGTTGCTTTCTTGCTTTGTGCCCCAGGCAATCATCTCTGCGCCCTGTGCAAGCGCCGGGCCAAGACCGCAGCTTGAGACCTCCTGAGGTATTCCTTCACGTCCTTCACCCAGGCAACGCAGAATCTCAAGCATGGAGCCGTCTCTTACCCGGTTCTTTTCCAGGAAAGCCAGATGATCCATTCCTAGTTTGTGCGCCATCTCAGCACAGGCAAGTTGCAATGCATACGATCCTTGAGGTGCGCCATAACCCTGATAAGCACCGCATGGTGGGATATTAGAATAAAATGTTGTCACGTTAAAATGAACGTTGTCACACAGAAGCAGCGGCAGGCTCTTGGAACAGGAGTTCATCGGCACTGTCAGGCAGTGCGCTCCATAAGGTCCGGTGTTGGCCTTGAGATCCATCTTTATTGCTGTGAGCGTACCGTCCTTCTTACCACCCAGTTTGACTCTCACTTCCATCGGGTGTCGTGTGCGTGAGGCGATGAATTCCTCAGTGCGATTTAAGCGATAGAGCACTGGACGACCTGTCACCCAGGTGGCAAAAGCAGCAACCTCTTCGACAACGATGTCTTGCTTGGCGCCAAAAGCGCCACCGACGCGCTCTTTAATTACTCGCACCTTGTTCTCTGTGATGCCGAGAATCCCTGAGACGATCCGGCGTAAATGCCATGGCACCATAGTTGATGCGTGAATGATTAAACGGCCGCCGTCCATCCTGGTATACACGACATGCGGCTCAAGCGGTGTGCACTGGACTTGCGAGGTCTCGTAAATACCTTCAAAGACGACTTCGGCTTCGGCCAAGCCGTGTTCGATATCGCCAATCCCACCGCTTACAGCTGCAGCAATGTTTTTGTGCGGATCTGCATGGATCGGGAATTGATAAATGATCTTGCCATCGCGTGGATCTGCACTACTGTTATCAAGATCTGCCGGAGCGCCTACGACATATTCGAGCGTGCTGTTATGAACCACTGGAGCTCCTGGTGCCTCTGCTTCCTCGATGGAGAGGACAGGTTTCAAAACCTCATATTCAACTTTGATCTTCTTCAGCGCCTCGCCGGACAGCGCCTCTGATTCGGCCACAACAGCTGCCACGCGATCCCCCACATGCAATACCTTGTGTCCGAACATCTTGCGATCATAAGGGGACGGCTCTGGGAAGCCTTGCCCTGCCTGGTTGTAATAAACATCAGGGCAATTCTTGTGAGTGATAACCATCACTACGCCGGGCATAGACTCAGCTTCGGCAGTGTCTATGCTCTTGATATAAGCGTGAGCATGCGGCGAACCCAGCATCTTGAGATGGCAACTGCCGGGTAGGACCATATCCTCGACATATGCTTTTTCGCCGCGCACCAGACGTGGTCCATCGACTTTGGGTGCGGACTTACCAACCACACGCAGTTCATTGCGGAATTCGGGCGCAGTCTTCTGCATATAATAAGGATCCTTCTGGCGTTTGGCGGCAAGCCCAACTGCCTGAAAAAGCTGTTCATATCCTGTGCAGCGGCAGAAGATACCTGAAAAAGCGTCCTTGATCTGATCGCGGGTGGGATTGGCATGCCGGTCGAGAAGATTTTTTGTTGCAAGCAGCATGGCAGGGGTGCAATAACCGCACTGGACAACTCCGGTCGAGAGAAATGCTGTCTGAATTGCTGACAAATCCTGATTGTCTGCCAGATGTTCGACTGTGTAAATCTCCTTTCCGTCCACCTGCGGAGACAAAAGCAGGCACGAATTCACTGTTTTCCCATCAAGAATAATTGAGCAGGCACCGCAGCTGCCCTGCCCGTCGCAACCGTTGCGTACCGAAAAGATATTCTCGCGTCTTAGAAGATCGCGTACTCGTTCTGCCGGCTCTGTTGTGAACTCTCTGAGCCTGCCGTTGAGTTTGACTTTGATAATCATAAACATGCCCCTTTGCCTCGGCAGGCTTTCCTTAATGTGCTGGCAACAAGCATGCCTGCTTGGTATTGTAGATAATCGGCATCTTCTTCAATACCAGCCCAGATGCAGGGACCAATGCACGTAGGCCGACAAGAGCTGTGTTCTACATTCTCCCTGACCAATTGCACAAGCTTGTCGGTATGTGGCATCGGCTTACCCTGGAGCTGTGTTTCTACGATGGTGAGCCGGGTGAGCTTGCGACCCACGCCGCCCAGAACAATGATTGGATCATGGACCACACCATCGTCTAATTGGAGCGAGGCTGCTACTGTCAGTGTCGATCGCGAATTAGCTGATGCACGCAGGCATCCAGCTGAGTGGAGGCGGGATAGATGTGTTTTTTGGAGGATGATTTCAGTAATCAGCCCCTCAGGTCTGGTCTGGAGATAGACTTCCAGTAACATTGTTTCTGCCGCCGGAGTGTGAATTTGGAGTTGCGCTTCCAGCGCTATCAACAGTGGAAGCAGATCGCTACAGGATTTTCTTGCTGCGATATGCCCGCCTGCCGTGGCTAAGTTGCGGATATTCCTGCTGACGACCTGTGCGACAGCTTCTTTGAGGCAGTGCGGGACGAACGAGCTTTCACTCAGTTCCTCAAGTGTGCACAGAGCACCGATTCTCACTTCGCCTTGAGTATTGGCAATCTGGTTTAGCTTCAGTCCCTCAAGGCTGATGATGTTTTCATAGCGGAAGGGAAAATCCTTCGAATTCACCAACGTTCCACCAGCCAGAAAGACTGCGCACTCCTTGAATTTGTCTTTCAAATCCAGCGCCTCTTCAATCGTCCCGGGTTTATAGAACTGTTCAATCATCTCTTATCCCCTGCAATGGACCATTAGCGGTCCGTCAACACCCAGGTCTGCTGCTTCAGAGCGATGGAAGTTCAGTTATTACTCCTGCTGTGCACGTATTTAGGATACCAATGGTTGAGCCACAGCCCCAAAGCTATCAAACTTATAGATACTGCCTGATAGCCTGCCCCGTCAGCCAGGTGGCAATAAGTTTTTGCTGTGCTCATGAGCGTGGTGATGACAAATACAACTCCCCACATCATTGACAGAGTCCTGCAGATCTTGAAAAAGGCAGGCGATGTCTGCCGCTCAGGCGGTACTGTCTGCTGCGCATATTGCAGAACAAAAGGTTTGCCCATGAAAATGGACAGCCAGGCGATGGCTGCCAAAGTCGCGTGCGACAGAATGTCGAGGTTGTTTATGACCCACATGTTTTTCAAACACACCACCAGTACCAGGTTCATTCCAAAAAAGAGCAAAGATCCCCACGTAAGGATAAACCCTTTGGCAAGCTGCGTTAGTCCCGTTAACAGCACCAGAGCTAACGCGGCAATGATGGCTGCATCCAACCGGAACATAGATGGACCGGAAATAGCGGCAAAAGCAATCCATGGTAAAAAGCCTAGAAGGATGCTGAATATCTGTTTCATTAGAATGAACGCCTCAGTTATGGAGTGCTCTCCGAAATGTGGAAACTAGAATTGTACGAAACCTATCTGCGCCATGACAACCAAAAGAACGGCAAGTCATGGGAAATACTGATATTGTCCGTCAGCAGTGGTCATATTACGAGACAACTTGGCAACAATAGAATTGCTTGTCTTCACAGTATCTAGTATCTTGTTTGAACAATAGGTGACTCACACTTAGTTCCAGCAGACTCTGGACTGGGCTAGGAGGACTATCTCCAGGTTACATTCTTGGGTGGAGGGGCCATGGCCAAGGTGATTAGCAGGCGGGAAATCGCGCCACAGACTGTGCTTCTGGAGCTGGAAGCTCCGAGAATCGCATTCAAGCGTCGTCCGGGGCAGTTTGTCATCCTTAAACAGGACGAGCGAGGCGAGCGCATTCCACTGACTATCGCCAAGTCTGATGCCACCAAGGGTACTATTACTGTCATCTTCCAGATGGTCGGCGCTGGCACTCGCGGGCTGGGAACAGTGCCGGTTGGCGGTGAGATTTTGGATACTGTAGGACCGCTGGGTCGACCTACCGACATCCAGCACGTCGGCACGGTAGTATCGGTTGGTGGCGGCATCGGAACAGCTGTGGCCTACCCGATTGCCTCGGCGATGAAGGCTGCCGGCAACAAGGTTATTGGTATTGTTGGTGCACGCACCCGAGAACTCGTCATCCTGGAAGAAGAGATGCGTTCTGTCTCAGACGAACTTTTGATTACCACTGACGACGGCAGCTATGCGCGCAAGGGCTTCGTGACTGATGTACTCAGGGAAGTCATTGCGCGTGGCGAGAAGATTGACGAGGTACTTGCAATTGGTCCGGTCCCGATGATGCGCGCTGTCTGCGCGGTTACCAGGGAGGCTGGCATCAAGACAGTTGTGAGCTTAAATCCAATCATGATTGATGGCACCGGTATGTGCGGGGGCTGTCGCGTAGAGATTGGCGGGCAGACCAAATTTGCCTGTGTAGACGGTCCAGAGTTCGACGGGCACCAGGTAAACTGGGATGTCTTGGATCTGCGGCTTTCGGCCTATAAGGATCATGAACATGATGCTTGCCGGCTGTACAGTACGGAGAACCATTAATGAGCCTGGACAATGCCCGTTTTTATTGGTTTTCGGAAGGAGGTTAATCCCATGACGTTAGTAATGCCGCCACATAGTCTCCTTCCTGCTGCCACCGTGTGCCCCACCCCTACCAGCACTCCTGTCAGCAAGGCGGCTCGGCCCCCGCGCCAGAAGATGCCGGAGCAGCCGGTTGCCGAGCGTATCCTGAATTTCGACGAGGTTCCTTACGGCTATTCACCTGAGCTGGCCGAACTTGAAGCCTCGCGCTGCCTGCAGTGCAAGAAGCCAGCTTGCGTTGACGGCTGTCCGGTCAGCGTGGATATCCCGGGCTTCATCAAGAATGTTGCTGCCAGAGATTATCTAAGCGCCGCCCGTTTGGTGAAAAGTACCAATTCGCTTCCGGCAGTTTGCGGCCGGGTCTGCCCTCAAGAAGAACAGTGTGAGTCGCTCTGTGTGCTAGCCAAGAAAGGCGAGTCGGTGGCTATCGGAAGACTTGAACGCTTTGTGTCCGATTACGAGCGTGAGCATGGGCTGGGCGAACTGCCTCCTACGGCGCCCCCCAGCGGTTTCAAGGTGGCGGTGGTCGGCTCTGGTCCGGCTGGACTTACATGCGCCGGAGAGCTGGTCAAGCTCGGACACGAAGTGACAGTTTATGAGGCGCTGCACAAGGCTGGCGGTGTGCTGGTATACGGCATTCCTGAATTCCGCTTACCTAAGTCTATCGTTGGCACCGAGGTCGACTATCTTGAGCGCCTTGGCGTGCGTATACAGCTAAACTCGCCAATTGGCAAGTCAGAAACAGTTGACGAGCTCCTGGAGTCCGGCTTTGATGCGGTCTTTATCGGTACAGGTGCGGGACTGCCCTACTTTATGGGTGTTCCGGGCGAGAACTTCATCGGCGTCTATTCAGCCAACGAGTACCTGACCCGCGCCAATTTAATGAAGGCCTACCTCTTTCCGGAATATGGCACACCCATTATCCGTGGACAGAATGTAGCAATTATAGGTGGTGGCAACGTGGCTATGGACGCGGCGCGCACAGCCCTGCGCCTCGGCGCAAAGCACTCAATCATTGTCTACCGCCGCAGTCGCGAGGAGATGCCTGCGCGCACTGAGGAGATTCACCACGCTGAGGAGGAAGGCATCGAGTTTCAGCTGCTCAGCGCTCCAGTGCGTATACTGGGCGACAAGAGCGGCAGAGTGAAAGGACTGGAGTGCCTGCGCATGGAGTTAGGCGAGCCTGATGCCTCAGGTCGGCGCCGTCCAGTGCCTGTAATAGGTTCAGAGTATGTGATAGACGTGGATACTGTTGTAGTGTCAGTCGGCAATGGGCCGAATCCTCTTATCCCCCAGACCACTCCTGGGCTTATCACTAGCAAGCATGGCAACATTACAGCCAATGAGGACACCGGGTCCACCTCCAAGCCAGACGTTTTTGCTGGCGGAGACATAGTCACCGGCGCGGCCACAGTGATCCTGGCTATGGGAGCCGGGCGACGTGCTGCTGCTGCCATCGACAACCATCTCAAGGTCAATAAACAATGCGCTCCTTCGTGCTCGGTTGCAGAGATCGATCAGGTTGTCGAGTAGGCGGGGTGGTGCTGTTTCTCGCTATGTGGCAGAAACATTGAATTGTCATTGTCCAGGACGCATTGTGCTCTTGTTAATCAAATACAAATTGTACTCATATAGCGGTTGTGCGGGTCCGTAAATTGACAAGGGATAAGTCTTAAATATTCATCGGGGTACTTCCATATAGTCTGCAATCGGATAAGCTTAATACATCGACGGTGAGTGCTTACTTAGTTGAGCACTTTGAGCCGAGGGGCCTTGCAGAAACGACAGTCAGCGCTGTACGGAAACTGTAGCATTAATACCACCGCAATTAAGTTTGGGTGGTGTTTTTGTTTGTTCCTAAGCTGGTGGATTAACGGTCCGCATCAAGATGTTTTCATTTGACACAGACTCAATGTGGCGATCAACAACTTGCTACAATGGCTGCTGGAGACCCACTACGAAGTTCTGGGATGCGCCATTTTGATTTGCTAGAATTGTGCGTCCCTGGAGTTGGCATCGCCTTTAATGAGCGTCGGTAATGCACTGAAGGAGTTCAACATGAAACGCTATGCAGCAATGTTAGTACTTGCACTTGTGTTAGTGGGAGTGCCGTGTCAGGCGCAATTTCTAAAGCAACTGGAAAACAGCTTGCTTGGTGGTCAGCAACCAGGTCAACAGCAGGGAATGACGTCTCTGGTCGGCAATGTTAATCTGCCGCCTGGACAATATATGATGACAAATGTGCAAACCGGGCAAGCTTTCTATGTTGTGGTCCAGAACGGACAAATGTTCTTAACTGGGCAGCCAGTTCAACAGCAGATGATGGTTCCTGGACCGGGGATGATGCAGCAACAGCAGCAGCAACAGGGTGGAATGGGTGGTCTGCTGAATGGCGGACTCGGTAACTTCCTGAAAAACGGACTTGCACCACAACAAGGTGCAGGTCAGTAGCTCAGCAAAGTCAGCCTCTGACGATATTGCGGTCTTCCCAGTCCCGTATAATTTGTGCAACTGACAGGTCGGAGGTTGGTCCCTGGTGTATAAACCCTGTTACAGCAACAGCTGTTGAAATTTAGACGTGCTGATAAAGTGGGTTGTCAGCAGATAACTGACGAGCTTGCACTCCCTACTGTCAGGCGGAGTGCTTACTTTTACATGAGAAGTCAAGTGTGATACTCTGTAAAGAGAGGTGGGCCTTTAAAGAAATAGCTTTAAAGTGCGTTGGAATCACTTAATGTCATTGAAGGACTGTGCGTTGCTGCACATCATTAAAGCACAATAACTAGCAAGTTTTTTGTTGTTCGGTTATGCATGTTTCACTAGTAGCCATAGCGGTATCTTATCGGTCATAGGGGGCAGTATGAAATTCGCAAGTAGGCGGCTCTCCAGAAGATGGGGAGCTGGTTTAGTAGCTTGCTTCTTTGTTCTATCTAGCGTGTGGATGCCATTTGCGGCATTCGCTCAGCAAGCTCCTGGAGCCCCTAGTGCGACTGCGCCAGTGCAATCTGCCTCTCATCACTCGACAGACTGGTCGGGCCGGACGAGCACGTCCCACCCAGTAAATCTTGATTTGTCTTCAACCAATGCTACCGTGACGACCCATCACACTGCTCCCGTAACCATCCTGGAATCTGGCATATCCAAGACTATTACTGCTGGCACTTTACTTACCCCCTCTGAGCGCGTTGCAGTGTCTCAAATTGTAAGAACAGGGCAACAGCAGATTCAGATTGGAGCAAACGGTAGCGCCGTAGGAGGCAGTTTTGTTATCAGTCCAAGGATGAGCCAGTTTGTGAACAATTTGGTCATCCCGACTGGCGTAACAGCGATAGATAATGTGAGCAAAGCAGCCACCCTGAATCTTTCAGGCAATCTGACCAACGCTGGAACGCTTTATATTTTATCCACCAACCCAGCACTTACCGTCGCAACAATTAGCGCAGCCAACATTACAAACAGGCAGGGAGCACTACTGACGACCATTTTGCCGGCGGGCGGATTGGCTGGTTTTTCAAATGCAATTAGCAATTTGAGCCTCAACCTCAACGCAATAAACAATATAGTCAATGCCGGCATCATCAAGAGTGCCGGCAGTCTTTCACTGAACGCCGGTGGTTCAATAATTAATGCGTTACCAACAGGAATAACAGGTCCCAGCCCGATTTTGCAGGCAATGAACAACATAAACTTGCAAGCAGCGAGCATTGCCAACCAGGGCTTGATTGCTTCCCAGATTGGTTCGGTGACGGCTGCGACTGCCATGCTCAACAACTCGGGTGCCATATCTGCGCTGGCAGGCAGTGTGAAGATTCAAAACCTGGTATCCAACCAGTTGAGCGTGCAGAACTTACTCGGCTCGATAGTTGCTAGAGACAACATTCTGTTTGAGACGCTGGGAACAACTTTTGATTCTAATCACAATGTTCTCTCAAAAGCCAATCTGACATTAGAGGGTGGCGATGTTGCGGCAGGAAAAGTCAGGTTTGATAGTCCGGAGGGCAGCATAAACATTAATGTCGGACAGCTCGGCGGGAAAGTAGACATTTTTGGCGGCGAGGCAAAAGTTAATGTTGAGAGAGGTAACCTAGACTTGGGGCAATTTGAAATCACTGGTGATCCTGTGATTTACCTGGGCACTGGGAATTTCACTTACAGTGGCGACATTTTTACGCACGGTAATGTGTTTGCCGTGTCGACTCCTCAGGGCAGTATCAGTATCAACGGCAATATAAACACAAGCCCAATAATGTCGCAGGGAGCTGGCGGTGATGTGGTGCTTCTGGCTGAAAGTCAAATTACGGTTAACGGTACTATCCAGACCAACGGTGTGAATGGAGCCGGCGGACAGGTTGTTGTCACAACCAATAACTTGGGCGGGCAGGCGAATGCTATTAGTTTGGGCAATATCAGCACCTCAGGTACCGTTGGGGGTAACGTACTCATCGCCATGACGGGATCTGTGGGGGATGTGAATACAGGTATTATCAATGTTGGAACAATTGACACAAGCTCTTCATCGTCTGGAGGACATGCTGGCGCCGTAGCAATAGTTGGAGCAGGAGCAATCAATGTGGGGACAACGGCAACAGGAACAGTCATCAACACGCAAGGTGTTGGCAGTTTGCGCAGTGGTGGCATCTTTATATCCAGCGGCAATCCAAATCAAGGACCCGATATGTCCAGCCCTGCAGCAATTGTTATTGGAGCCACCAGCAATACTGCGCCAATCAAAACTGGCAGTGATGCAGCGGTCATCCTACAGGCGGCAGGTGATATACAGTTGGGAAACCAACGATACACAAGCTCGGTACCTTCTACTAGCACAACAGGTGGGCTTGGCGTATTTCCGCGCGTGACAAGCACTTTTACTGGCTTCCCAACAGGCATTGACACAGCAAGTTATGAGTTCAGTATTACTCCGCAAGCTGCTCCAACTTTCACAGATGGAACAGGCACTTACCAGTTAGTGCCTGGTGGTTTTGCCACCCTTACCAGTTATCAGTCATCCGGGACCAGTGTCAACTCGGTCATGAATACATCGGGGAATGTCACTTTTAAGACTGCTGGCAACCCATGGTTTCTCGCCACAGTTGTAATACCGCAGATGACAGTTGGCGGTAGTGTCACAGCTGAGACTGGAACCAGCGGCTCTGCTAGTGGCATTGCCATTGTGTCGCACCAGACTCTGTCTCTGGCTACAGGAGCCACAGGCAACACTGTAAGCAGTGCGGCTGCCGTTGGGGTTGGCGCACAAGCAGGAGAAGTCCCTGGTGACTTGCTTCTGGTGGCTGGCGCCGGAACAGGCACAGCAGGTGTCATCATAGGCAACTCGTCCCAGTTAACGGGCAATCCGACAGTAGTAGCTGGCAGCAACAGCAATACAGTGAGCGCACCCGGAGGTCGAGTGCTTGTGGCAACTGCACACGGTAGTTTGACTGTTAATGGGGACATAGTTGCCAGCGGTACCGGAACTGGAGAGGCTGGTTCGGTTTTGCTATTGGCACCGTATGTTCCTACCTCTGAAAATACAGTGGTGCAGGTTGGGAACATCTTTGCTGACAATGGTGTCCTCGGCGGTGCCACTGCCAACGGTGGTGCTGTGGGAGTGTATGCGGGCAGTGATCTTGTAGTGGGCACCATCAGCACAAGCGCCTCTAGTGTCGGGCAAACCGCAGGCAGTCAGCACGCAGGCAATATTACACTGGAAGCTGACAATACCCAGCTTGGACTCACTGCCGGACCTGGCATAGTTACCACGGGCAATCTGATTGCTGCTGGATTCAATAATGCCGTCGGGGGAAACATTTTCCTCGATAGCGGCAGCCAGCTTTTTAATCTTTCGTCCGTGGTGACCCGCTCAACGAGTGGCACTAACGTAACATCGTGGGCGAATGATACAGGTTCTGCCGCATCAGGCAACGTGTTGTTTGTCACCAACATGCTTCAAAATGTCAATAGCAGTAATCAGGTTACTCTTCCTATCTATGGTGGAGTTGGCACGATTCTGACAATGCCCAATATCTCCTTTGCCAATGGCAGCGTCTTCCTTGTTGACGGTACGCGCAGTGACTCAACCAGTTTTGTCATGTTAAACCTGGCAAATGCCACCTCGATTGGTGATGTTTCCACGCAAAACCTGGGTAGTGGGAAAGCCGGCTTTGTTGTTTTGCAATTCACCGGTGGGCTGAACACAGGCAAAATAATTACCAGTGCCGCAGCCAATGATGCTGGCAACATTTATCTTAACGCCGGCGCCTCTGGTAACCTCAACATAGGGAACATAGAAGCAGTTGGATCTGGTATCAACAACAATGGCGGTATTGTTTACCTGGTTGCTGGTGGTGGATCGGTTCAGGTAGCCTCTGCAAATGCGTCAGGGATAAATGGAGCATCTGGCGGTTCTGTGCTCATAACCACTGGAACAACTGCCACCGTAGGCGGTAGCAGCCCAGACAGCCACGGAGTTTATGGCATCTCAACTGCTGGGACAGCCGGTGGTGGTTCAGTTACGATAACTGCAGGGCAAGGAGTAGTAACAGCACCGTTATCGACATTCAATATAGATACGTCATCAGTATCTGGAGTTGGAGGAAATGTTACTGTTGGGGCAGTGGGGAACAATGGAACAGCATCAATTGTTTTGGGGAACATCAATACATCGGGTGCGTCGGCTGGTTCGGTAGAAGTGGTGTCAATAGACACAGCGGCTCTGCCAGTAACAATTGGGAGCATAACGGCAACAGCATCGTCTGCAAGTGGCAATGGAGGTTCAGTAGGCGTAGCCGTATTGGGACAGTTAACAGTAGGAGCAATAGACACACGGAATACAAGTACAACAGCGGTATCGTCAGCGCGTTCAGGAGATGTGTTCTTGTCGTCAGGAGGAGCCCTACTAACCTTTGATACTATAGCGGCGCACAACGCGAGCAATGGATCAAGTTCAGGGGAAGCGATTCTCATAGCGTCAGGATCGATATTGTCGCACGGCATAACGTGTGATTCAGGGAGATGCGCAGGGGTGTTTGAAGCATACGTAACGACGGCGACAGGGTTGGCAGGATTTTTCCCGGCAGCAGGGAGCGAGCCAGTCACGATAGATACGAGTAATTCGTGGACAACGATAACGGTGACACCAACATCAATAGCAGGCTACAACCCGAATGGATATATAGCGATTACAGGTAACTGTTGTCCAGAGACAGGGATTGTGATGGATACAGGTGGCAGGTCAGCAATCATAGCTCCACTCCTTGTGAGGTCGTCTGCAACGATGACCTATGGTCGCGTAGCGAGTGGAAATACGGCGGACTCTTTCACCATAGCAGCAGTAGGCAACATCACTATCAACCGAGACATCTATACACCAGGTTCAAGTTCTGGCGGTAATGTATCGTTGATGTCAGTGTTGGGCAACATAACATTCAACAATGATGCATGGATAGCGACATTTGCAGGAGGTGCAGGAGTAGGAGGGAATGTGTCGTTGGTTGCGCCAGCAGGCAGTGTCTCTATGTGTGGTGGTAACTACAATGGCAGGTCTATTTATACCGCAGGTGGTGTTCATGGTGGCAACGTTGCAGTGACGGCCGGAACCGGCATCTATATGCAATATGAGATTGATGCATCGTCGGCAAATACAGGAGGCAATGTTGTTTTGTCAAACACAAGCGGCAACATCAATTTCCCGAATGCAAACGGGAGTGACAGCGGTCGCTTCATAAACGCTGGGGGAGGAACAGGCAACGGTGGCAACCTTTCCATAAACATTGGACAGACATATATGCCAGGCTCTGGAAATGGACTAGCCGGAATTATTACACCACCATCAGATTATTGTTATTGGTGTAATTGGGAGCGCTCATTCAACACGTCGTCGAACCTGGGCAACGCGGGGAATATTTCCATCAATATTATCAGCGGACCAGAAGGTCAGTTCGGGAATGCGTGTTGCAATGATTACGTCAATTTGGCAGCCAACTCAAGCGCAGGCAATGGTGGCAACATCAGCGTAAATGTTGGTGGTAACAGTAGCCTCAGCAATAATCGCAGCGGCTGGGTATTAGGAGCCTCCGGAGCCAACGGTGGTAATATCACGGTTTACGCCGTTGGATATTTTTCGGACAGCCAACCATCGTTTGTCAACACGTCCACTACCGGGCATGCGGGGGGCATCACGATGACTGCAGCGACTGGTTCAATATACACAAACTACATTCAGGCGCTGGGAGGAACAGTTGGGGGTACAGTTTTACTGCAAGCACCAAATAGCACAGTAACAGTCTGTTGCGATGTACCAGGTCAGGGAATCATTGGAGCCACTGGCTCGATTCAGGGAGGGAACGTCACCGTAAATGCTGGAACTGGCATTTCAATGCGTAACGAGATCAACGTGTCTTCTCCAATGACAGGTGGGAATATCACACTTTTGGTGACCACCGGTAATATGACTTTTGAGAATGCAAACGGCAGTGACAGTGGTCGCTTCATGAACGCGGGGGGCGGATCAGGGAACGGGGGCAACATTTCCATAACGATTGGACAGACATATATGCCAGGAGGTGGAAATGGATTAGCTGGAGTTATTACACCGGATTCAAGTTATTGTGATTATTGTAATTGGGAGCGGTCATTCAACACATCGTCTAATCTAGGCAACGCGGGGGATATTTCAATTAATATTCTCAGTGGACCAGAGGGTCAGTTTGGCAACTCCTGTTGCAATGATTTTGTGCAGCTTGTAGCGAACTCCAACACAGGGAATGGCGGGAATATAAATGTAGATATAAATGGTGTAGTAAATGTCAGAGGCAATAGAGCCGGTTGGAACTTTTATGCTAGTGGCACCAATGGAGGGAATATATCAGTGGAGTCCACTGGGTACTTCTCCAACGGTGGCGCGATGTTCGCGAATGCGTCGTCAGGACGAGCAGGGAATATTTCAATATCCGCATCAGACATAACGACGAACTATATACAGGCACAAGGGGGAGCGTTTGGAGGGAATATTTCTCTAACAGCGACGACAGGATATATATATGTATGTTGTGACGTACCGAGTCAAGGGATGATAAGTGCGGTAGGTTCAATCAAGGGAGGGAACGTGTCGCTGACATCGGTGACAGGAATGGGATTCCGGAATGGGATAAACAC
>CAILLX010000163.1 GCA_903835185.1 uncultured bacterium
CAGGCTGCCAAACGAAGTGCGCGCGGTTATGTCCGCTTCTCTACCATTCGAGTAGTGATCTTTCTTCGACTCGGCAAGCTGGATTTCTCAAAAATCAACCCGTATATACAAAGTTCACCCACCTAAATTTCAATAGAGCCCTTTCTTTGGACTGCTGGATTTAGTGCATATTAAGCACATTGCAATTGACGCAGCAGGAGGTCCGCACCGTCTCTGGTGGTATCCATATGGCAGTGCTGCGATAGGAGCAGCACGTGGCGGCATTGAGCTGCTGCACGGGTCGTTCCCGTTTGGTAAGCTGACCGGGTTGGGTCGCTTTCTGGTCAACTCTTTGATCAGACCGAAGTAGCCAGGTTTGGCTCGACTGGCAGGTTGAATCTGGCAGGCGGATGAAGGCTGGTGCGCAAATTACAGACTCCTAGCGCTGGGAGAAGACCAATTGTTTAATTTGTAGGAAAATGGATACGGGTGCTTGAAAGAGAATTGGAGGGGTAGCATGGTCAGGCTGATAGCAATAGTTCTCGTTATTGGTGGAGTGCTCGGCTACTGGTATTGGACTACCACACCGCAATACTCTGTTATGCAGATTCACACTGCCATAAAGCAGCATGACCTGCAGGCTTTCCAGAAGTACGTGGATATAGATAGTCTGGCTTCCAGCATGGTGGATGATCTTCTCGCTAAGCCGGTGCAAAAAGCTCTCGGCCCAGGCATTGTCGGAGAGCTGATCGGCTTTGGGCTCGGTGCTTTCTTAAAGCCTCCTCTGGTGGCAAGCATGAAAGCGCAAATAACTGAATATGTGGAAGGAGGGTCGGATAGTCCGGCTGCCTATTCAGATAGCAGAACCAGGAAAGGGAGAGCCAGTTCTTTTAAAGGTATTCCTGCTCAATTGGGTTTCACGCAAGGTGTATTCAAAGGAGTTGAGTATGTACGGACTGAAGGTAAAGTCTCTTTAGTTGGTTTGAAGCTGTACAATGAGAAGTTTGCCTGTGATCTTGTCCTGGAGCTTAAGCTTGAGAATGCAGGTGGTTACTGGCGGTTGGTCGAACTCTCCAATCTCCAGAATTTTATGGGCAAGATAGTGGGACTCCAACTGCAAAGATCACAAGAGACCGAGTCTGTGTTGCCTGGCACGCAGGGTCGGTTGGGTAGCCTCTGCGGGCTTGGGGCATCTTCTTAGCACTTGTCTTGAAACCATTGTTATACTTGTCCTGCCTAGTTTAAGAGGTTTGGCCCAGGTGATCCCATTTGCAGCAAAATTGATACCTGAGAGCCTTGAAGTGTTCAGTATAGTGAGACGTGGGGGCTGTCAAGCTGTGCGGGTAGGGAAGCAGGATAGGCAAAGCCTTCCGCAAGAGCGGGTTGAGAGGTAGAAGGATGAGTTGCGCACGTCGGATATGTACGCTTTGTGATTATGTGTATGAGGGGTCGGCTAAGGGTGCAGAACTTGGTATAGAGATTTCTTTTGACGAGCTGCCTGATTCGTGGCAATGCCCTTCTTGTGGTGGCGCTAAGGATTTCTTTCAGCCATGCACATGTGTTGGCTATCAGGCATACGAAGAAAGGGAACGTCTGGCTGAAACTACTCTAACGAAGTTCACAAGCACAGCAGAGGTACTTGGCAGGCTCGGCGAAATTGCATTCAGTGCAGCTCGTTCTTGCGATGCGGCAAGGAGTTTTGCTGCACCGGTTGTGCACTTGGGACCTCAGATTCGCTCTCTAGCTGCTGGCATCAGTAAGAAATCGCTTTTAGATGAGAAGGACATCATGCCTGTCTTCTTCGAGAAGAAAGCGCTGGCAGAGCTGGAGGCTAACAGCGTTAACTACTACTGGTTCTGGCGAATCGTAGCTGAATCTGCTGCCGGGTCCAAGGCGATGCCAATAGGCTCTGAAGCTGTCGCTGCTGCGCTGCAAGAGTTGAAGCGAACTGTTTGTGCGCAGTTTGACCTGGACAAGGTTTTGAGTGAACTCACCCGTACAGAGTTGGTGTTATATGCGGTTGCCGGAGTCGTAATACTAAAACATGAGCCCGACCATTCCTATTCACTCTTTCTCAATCCGCTATTCAAGACCAACCCTGACTCAATTGATCCTGGCAGCCAGATAGGTCGGATTGCTCTTGGAAATCCTTGCTATGCGCGTGTGTTTGAACGCTTTGGGCTTGATTTCTGTTCAGCTGTAGAGAAGTCGTTGCAGACTGCTTGCACCGAAAGAGGAATCACTGTGCAGTCAGTGTTGCGCGAGCTGTCAGCTTGTGATCTGTCACTGGCGCCAGAAGCGCCAAGAGACTGGTTGCGAGCACCACTGAAAGATCTTGTCGATCATCTCCAGTTATGCCACCATGCGTATTTGAGGCGTGAACTTCCTTATCTGAGCTCATTTATCGCCAGAGTGGTGGCAACTCACAAGGACAAATATCCGGAACTTGCACAGGTGAAGGAGGTTTTTGACGAGTTTAAACCAGAAGTTGAGCGCCATTTTTACGCTGAAGAGCAGCTTTTGTTCCCAGTATGCAGAAGCGGCTCAGCTTCCGGCGTCCCTGATATAAGACCTAGCAGCCTGATTGGTATCATCGACGCAATGGAAGAGGATCATGCTCGTGTTGACAACGCCATGAGAAAGATTCATTTCCTTTTGCGAGACTATGTCCTGCCGGATAACGCCTGCTCCTGCTATAGGGCTCTTATCATCCAGCTGTCTGAATTAGAAGAAGATCTGGTCAGGCATGAAAGCGAAGAAAATTTCGCCTTATATCCTCGGCTTAGGAAGTTACAAGGCTAAGAGCCAACTACCACCAGGAACCATTAGGCACTTCATTATGTCACCGATCCGGAGGTTGCAGCCTGCCGGCACGGTATTGTTACTTGCGCATGATGCTCGATGTGGTCATCGAGCAGGTGAATTGCCAGATCGCTCTGCAAAGCGCCATCGACGATGACCTTCTCGTCGGACTGGGATTGTACAACAGTAATGTGATATACGGTCTCGCGATATCGATAGTGCACCTTGAACTCCTTCCATGCTTCTGGCAATCCAGGAGCAAAGGTGAGTCTGTCTACATCGAGAGTGATGCCCAGCAGCGATTCAACAATCAAACGGTACATCCATCCGGCAGATCCGGTATACCACGTCCAGCCACCACGACCGATGTGCGGTGCCACTGCATATACGTCGGCAGCCATCACATACGGTTCCACTTTGTAAATGTCAACTGCCGCAGGGGTAAGAGCGTGATTAATCGGATTAATCATGTCCGCGAGCTCCCATGCGCGGCTGTAGTCTCCTCGGGAGGCAAAGGCCATCGCTGTCCAAATTGCTGCGTGAGTGTATTGCCCGCCGTTCTCTCTGACGCCTGGGACGTAGCCTTTTATATAGCCCGGGTTTAAATTGGATTTGTCGAAAGGCGGATCAAGGAGTTGAACTAGCTGGTCATCTTTGCTAACCAATCTTTCGTACACAGCATCCATTGCCAGGCGCGATCTCTCTTGTGATCCGGCACCGGAGAGTACCGACCAGCTTTGTGAAATTGAATCAATCTGACATTCGTCGTTGGTTGCAGATCCTAGCAGTGTTCCATCATCGAAGTAAGCACGACGATACCATGCCCCATCCCAGCCGCTCTGTTCAATGTGATGGCGAATCTGGGCAGCTTCGAGTTCACAGCGCTCAGCAAAAGTAGTGTCGAAGCGGTTGCGTGCCACTTCAACGAAACGCTTGAGCACGTCATGGAGGAAGAAACCGAGCCAGACGCTTTCACCGCGTCCCTTGTCACCGACAAGATTCATTCCGTCATTCCAGTCACCGCAGCCCATGAGTGGTAGCCCATGAACGCCAAATTGCAATCCGTGCAGAATCGCTCGCTTACAGTGTTCGTACAAACTGGCTTTTTCGCCGGACTTTCCGGGAAGGTCGTAGTATGAATCATCTTGCGCATTGACGTGACGGCCTGTCAGGAAGGTTATTGGTTCATCCAATACTCCAGTATCACCGGTCATAATGACATAGCGACATGTTGCCAGAGGTAACCACAGGTAGTCATCGGAAATACGAGTGCGAACTCCGCGGCCTGACGGCGGGTGCCACCAGTGTTGAACATCTCCTTCCTGGAACTGCCGTGATGCGCACAACAGGAGCTGCTTTCGCAATAGTTGCGGCTCGGCATGTATGAGTGCCATTGCATCCTGCAGCTGGTCGCGAAAGCCGAAGGCGCCACCGGATTGATAATAACCACTTCTAGCCCATATGCGGCTGGCGATGACTTGATAGAGCAACCAGCCGTTAACCAACAGATCAAGAGCCCGGTCGGGTGTCTGGAAGTTGACGGCGCCCAGTGTATGCTTCCAATACTCGCAAAGCTTTTCAAACGATTCACGCCGAGAGATGGTACCGCGAAAACGACTGATCAAGCCGGTGGCATCATCCGTGTCCTGACCAATTCCCAGGCGGAACACAATTTCTCGTTCCTGTCCGTCTGCCAGCTCGAAGGGGACCTGAATAGCCCCGCAAGGATCCAACCCTGCACCAACCTTACCTGAAAGTCGCGTACGAGACATGCCTGCTGGATTGCGCAGGCTGCCATTGCGTCCGAGAAACTCAGTGCGATCTCCTGTCAAACTGCGGTTTATCTCATCGACATCAAGGAAAGCCATGCGATCCGGGAACTCGGAGCTGTAAGAATTGCGCGCCCAGAGGGCACCACTCTTGGGATCAATTTCGGTAGTGACATGCATGGCGGTATTGGCGCGACTATCCCCAAGCAACCATTCGACATAGGCGGTTGCTGAAAGGCGCCTGGAGCGTCCGGAGTGGTTGCTTATTTTTAGAGCAGTGAATTTTACCGGTGCATCCAGCGCGACAAATACCTGCATCTCTGAGGTGATACCACCTTCGCTATGCTCAAAGACGCTATAACCAAATCCATGTCTGGTTAGATACGGAGTGGTGCCACGAGCTGGCAGCGGGCTGGGCGACCAGAAGTAACCAGATTCTTCGTCACGGATGAAGAACGCTTCTCCAGCCGAATCAGTGACCGGATCGTTGTTCCAGGGGGTAAGCCGAAACTCATGTGCATTCTCCAGCCAGGTATAGGAGACACCGCTCTCCGATATTACTGAGCCGAAATATGGGTTGGCAAGGACATTGACCCATGGCTGTGGTGTTACATATCCGTGGGTTGTTGTGATTACATATTCCCTGCCGTCTGACGTAAATCCGCCCACTCCGTTGAAGAGGACCAGATCGCTGCGTTGGGACGCTTGTGCCGATGGCAGTTCGTGTCGGTGTGTGCGCGTTGGTGCTAAACGAGGTATCTTAGTCTCCCGTAAGGTGCGGCGAGCAATCTGGTCGGACAAGCTCCCGCGGTTGTCCTTGATGATTGCCCGGGCAACGGTCTGGAAGAGAATGCGATCTTCGCTTGACACCTGCTCGGCGGAACGCACGAAAATACCGCCAGGCTTGTCCATAAGATTTGCTTCGACACCGGAAGCTATCAGCCCCATGATTTGATCTTGAATCAACTGACGGTAACCAGCACGATCCTCGTTCCAAATCACCAGATCTACACTCAACCCTTTTAGACGCCAGTAGGCGTGAGCTTGTACCAGCTGTCTAACCAGATTGATATTTTCCGGATCACTTATTTGCAGGAGAACAATTGGCAGGTCCCCCGAAATGGTATAGCCCCAGAGACCGGACTGCCCACGTCGATTCTTCATAAGAACGCTGGCATCTGCTCGCAGTGACGCATTGGCATAAACGATCGAATTTGCCAGACTGGCATAGAGCTGTCCGTCCGACTCGCTGGCATTCAGCTGTCGCAGTACAACCTGGCTGTGTGTCCAGGCTAAATCAAAGACGCGGTCAGCAAGTAGTCGGTCATGATACTTCTCGACGAGATCAAGACACCCAGGTCGGCTCTCGGCGATACCCGTAACTATGTTGACTGTTGCAGACGCTTCCGGCTCCAGGATTATCTGGCAGCGAATAGCAACAACTGGATCGAGCACTGATCCTTGATTGCCGGAGAGTCCGCCCAGCGTTTGCATAGCTTGCGGAGTAGCTGCCGTGTTGCCGCGACCGATGAATTGGCTGCGATCAGTTTCATAGGACCAGTGCCCATGATCTGCCCCATGCACTGCCACCAGGTGAAACATCCACGGAACGTGCTCATCTATAGAACGAGGTCGCCTGTGGCAGAGGATCGCCTGCTTCTTAGCAAGGATCTCGCTCTGAACAAATAGATTGCTGAATGCAGGATGCTGCACGTCGTGGGCGGGAGCTACTAAGACAACTTCAGTGTAAGTTGTGACGTCGATTACTTTGCGCAGTCGTGAACGATTAGTGATACGTACCCTGCGCAACTCAATGTCATCTTCAGAGGAAACAACGATCTCGGTATGGGTATCGAAGTCATGATCGCGGCGTCGAAACTCAACTCTTGCTTCGGAGAAGATTGCTTCATAGTTCTCAGGTTGCTTGAGCGTTGGCTGGTAGGCGGCGGACCAGTACTGTCCGCTATTGATGTCTCGAATGTAAGTGAAAGTGCCCCAGTTGTCGCAGGTGCTGTCCTCGCGCCAGCGAGTTACTGCAAGTTCTTTCCAGCGGCTGAAACCGCCGCCGGCGTTTGTCATCATGACATGGTAGCGGCCGTTAGATAATAACTGTACTTCCGGCATAGGAGTGTCGGCAGTATTAAAAAATCGCACTGGCAGCTGGTGACCGTTACTGCTGGTACGCAGTTCGGCAGTTTCGGCTGTCTGTGAATGGAAGGCTGTGACTCTGGGAATGCGTTCCTGGAGTAAAAGGGCAGTGGCTTGAAAGTGCGGATCGCAGTCAAAGCGTTTTTGCATAGGCTGGTCGAGGAGCGTATAAGCCAGCGAAAGAAAAGTCATGCCCTGATGGTGTGCCATAAACGATTTGACAATTGCATGGGACTGCCCACGAGGGATTCGCGATGGTGTATAGTCAACCGCTTCATAAAAGCCATATCTGCCCAGTAAGCCCTCGTGTGCCAGACGTTCCAGGTTGAGGCAGGCAGCTTCTGGTGAGACCATCAATGCCAGCGCAGTTGCGTACGGTGCAATAACAAGATCTTGGGAAAGCCCTCGTTTGAGTCCCAGTCCAGGGACACCGAAGGCACGATACTGATAGTTTAGATGAACGTCGACTGCATAGTAACCTGATTCCGAAATCCCCCAGGGTACGTTGCGCTGCTTGCCGTACTCTATCTGTCTGGACACGGCGGCCTGGTATGTTTCATGTAGCAGAGTATTTGCATAGGTCGGCATTACCAGCAGTGGCATCAAGTATTCAAACATTGACCCGCTCCAGGAGAAGAGAACAGGCTTTCCTCCAGCTGTTGTAAGCAGGCGTCCAAGTGCGAACCAGCTTTCTTGTGGCAGGTGTCCCCTCGCGATAGCAACAAAGTTGCAGAGCCTGGCTTCTGATGCCAGCAGGTCATAGTAGCTGGAGTCCAGGCGACGTTCTTCTACGTTATAGCCGATTGCCAGGAGACGTTTGCTTTTGTCAAAGAGGAAATCATACTCCAGATCTGCCAGGGCTGCACACTCCAGTACCAGCTGCTCGATAACAGACATTCGCTCTTTGCTGTGGTGATGGGCTTCGGACATTAGAGTCAATGCTGCATCAAGACAGTTTTGAACTGCCGATAGCTCGCTCTTCTGTCGCAGAGTCTGAAGGGTTAAAGCCCAGTCAGGGTAACTGCTGATCGCTTCGCGTAACGTGGGAATTATGTCCAGCGCTGGTAGGTCAGCTTTGAATTGAGATATGCCTGGTACGCAGACCCAGGGAACCAGGTAGTCCAGTTCATTTACCGCCGCTAAGCATTGTTGTTTGAGGGCGGCTGCCCAGGATCCAGCTTCGCTTATGGCAGTATCAAAACCGATCTGACAGAACTTGCTCTCAGGAATCTCATCGGATAGACAAATTGCTGTTGCCAGCAAGCTGTCCAGTGTGCTCTTCATCTCAAGCAGTGCCACGGGGGGTGATAATTGAGCTTGCTTGAGAGCAGCAATAAAACTGGTGAGAGCTGAAGGAATCTTTGTTTCACCCAGTGCGTCCATCAGGAGTGCAACCACATCGCCAAGCCCAGAAAATACCCGTAAATCGGCTAGCTTGGCATCGGCAAGCCCAAGTAATCCTGAATTTAAAGTGAGAAGATGCCCTGCTAAATTACCGCTATCCACTGTTGAGAGGTATCGTGGCGGAAGCGGTCTTAATGTTTGGGTGTCGTACCAGTTGTAGAAGTGTCCCCGATGCCTCTCCAACCCGCGCATGGTCGACAGCGCATTTGCGGTGCGATCAAGCACTTCACCAACTTGAATATAGCCAAAATCGTGTGCTGCTAAATTGGCTAATAGCGACAGTCCCATGTTAGTTGGGGATGTACGGTGTGCCAGGACAGTGATTGGTAGTTCTTGAAAGTTGTCTGGTGGCAACCAGTGCTCTGCTTGCGAGACAAACATTTCAAAGAATGCCCAGGTTTTGCGAGCAACCTTGCGCAAGAACATTCGTTGAGACGGTGTAAGTCGTGCTGCACGTGGAGCTAGTGGACGGCTTACCCACCAGGCGATTGCTGGAGATGCAAACCAGCCGAGCAATACTGGCAATGCAAGAGGCAGAGCTTCAGGTCGCACCGCCTCGAGATAGCCGTAGGTTGCCGCAGCTATGAGTGGGGCGCTGAACATCTCTATAAAGTTGCCGATGAAGTCTGTACGCTTTCTGCTGTGTATCTTGCCGGACGGATTCCAGGTGAGCAAATTTTGTCTGGAGATGATCATTCTGTATAAAGTGCGCAAAATTGCGTCGGTACTAAAATATGCTTCATAAGGAAGACAGATCAGTGAGAACAATGCCTGCCACATAGCTCGAGCAGCAGAATCAGCGGTGGCAGCAATGTGTTGTCCAGCAAGCACATTGGGAGGTTTGCGGGTCAACTGCAGAAGTGAAAAAATGATAGGCGGTACCAGGATTACAGACATGGCAGCAAGCATCCACAGCCAGGTTGGGGACGCGACTGTCCAGGATATGAGCAACATTGTCGTCAAACAGGAAGGAACCAGGCTGCGGCGGAGATTGTCGAAGAGCTTCCAGCGGGAAAGTGGCGTGAGCGGGTTCTTTTCTCTATGCCCAGTTAGTGTAGGTGTACTGGGGAGCAACCACTCTGCCAACTGCCAGTCACCGCGAATCCAGCGGCGCCGGCGACTTACATCAGCTCCATAACCAGCCGGATATTCTTCGTAAAGTTGCACGTCACTTAATAGACCGGAACGCGCATAACATCCTTCAAGTAAATCATGACTAAGGATGCGATTTTCAGGAAGCCTTCCTTTAAGAGCTTTTTCAAACGCGTCAACATCGTAAATGCCTTTGCCGATGAAGGAGCCCTCGCGAAAAAGATCCTGATAAACGTCTGACACAGCTCTGGTGTATGGATCTATGCCTGCATCGCTGCCGTGCATGGCAGCGTAACGTGACAGATTCGTTCCAGGTAGACTGACGCCAACGAGTGGTTGCAGGATGCCGTATCCTTTGGTAACCCGCCCGGCAGTCTCGTCGTAGTAAACCCGATTCAACGGGTGTTCCATAGCACCGATAAACTGCCGTGCAGCATCACGGGGCAATTGGGTGTCTGTGTCCAGTGTTATTACATACCTCACACCAGAGAGAATGCTGATGTCACCAACGATTAATGAGAAACAGCTGGGATCGCCACCTCTCAGGAGCGAATTCAGGTCTGCAAGCTTTCCTCTCTTGCGCTCGTATCCCATCCAGACTCCTTCGCCCGGATTCCATTTGCGGGGACGATGAAAGAGGAAGAAGACATCTTGGGCGTTACTGCTGTGCTTTGCATTAAGCTCCTGGATCTTCTGGCGTGAATAGGTTAATAGTGCCTCGTCTTGCGGCGTTGTTTCCTCATCAGAATCAGTGAAATCTGTGAGCAGGGCAAAACATAGATGCTCGTCCCTGTTGGCGAGGAAGCGTACTTCCAGAGCTTCTGTCAAATCAGCAACATTGTCCTTACTGACGAGCATGGTTGGAATTGCAATGAGTGTAAGCGCTTCGGCCGGGATGCCGTCGGAGTAATCCATTTTGGGTAATGAACGGGAGTGCACTAACAAGGTCGCCAGCCAGTTGACCAGTGTCACAGCTAATTGGCTGCTGCAAACAAGCAGTATCAAAGTAATCACAACCAAAAGCCAGTCACTCACAGCTGTCTTGCAAGCAATGCCATACAAGATGGCGGTCAGTATGACTGTTATTAGCCCAATGGAAGCAAGATAGAGAAGCAATGGGGATTGTCGTGCAAACTGCTGTAGAACGTCACGTGCAGAATGGTGCACATTTGCCAGTTTTTCTAATTCTGGCACCCCGTCATCAACCAGATAGAAGCCGACATGTGCTTGCCTACCACGCAATTCCGGGTTGCCTGTCAGTTCAATTGCCAGGTGAGCTACCCGACTTTCGGCTAGCTTGGCTTTCTTTGCCATTTTTTCGACAACATGGCGATATTCATCGCGGGTGGCAAAATCCATCTTGGCGTAAACGCCATGCTTGTCACTTGAGAGAATTCTTTCGACAGAACTGTGAGTCTCTACAAAATCTCGCCAGTCCATAGCACCAAGGACTCTCAAACTGCCGATACTGTTGCTAATCGAGAGCTGGTCCGCAGCCTGAGCCTGAGTCTCTACTTGTACTAATTGATCAATTGTAGAGTTCGACTCCAGCAGCCTCTGCTCAATCCAGGTTAAGCCCAATGCCAGAGCAGAGCTTTGTCCTGACAATCGGCGTGATAGCTCGGCGACAAATGAGCTGCTGATTGGCGGGTTGGAACGAGCCATGTCTGCAATTACTAAGATCAAACTCTTTGGATCGTTAGTGGCGACTTCTGTCATCTTATCTGCCCAGCTGTCAGCAAGATCACGGTCAACCATATTGGAACTGATGCGGATTGCCACGCGGCGAAGATTCTCAATCAGAGCCAAACGCAACATAATTGGAATCGCCCAGAGTTCGCCGAGATTGAGTTCTGAAATGGTCTGATAGGATGCAACAAAACCGCTGAGATTGCTCGCGTCCACTCGTCCGTCGCCATGAGAAATTGTTGCCAGGGCAATGTCATACACTCTGGGTAAGCCTGCGGACGGACCATTGGACAGACGAGGCAGTTCACGACTGTAACCCTTCGGCAAGTGCCTCTTTGCTGTGCGAATCTGCTCTTCGATTAAGTAAAAATTGTCCAGCAACCACTCGCTGGCAGGTGTGATGCGTCGACCAGCTTTTGCTGCGGACATGAGCAGGTTGCATATATTTGTGAGAACTTTCTCGTTCTCAGACAATCTCGTTAAAAGTCCCTCTGATCCATGATCGGTTGTGACTTCGTGAAATCCAGCCAGAGCTTTGCCATGCTGCGCCATTTGATCTGCGCTAAACAACTCTGAGCGAAGTGGAGGTTCGTCACAGATGAACTTCTCCGCCGGTGCCATTCTCTTTACGCGTTCGCTCAGGCGGAATACTTTTCCGAGATCTTTCAATCAAACCACACTAGAACGGTAGTTCCTCCGGTCTCAAGATCACTGTTGTCTTGCGCTTCCCAAAGTAGTTAATTGGGCACGGACTGACCTTTCCACTCTCTTGCCATCATCTACTTATGTTGATCAGTATACCTTTTTAGCTCAAGAAGGGTTCGGCACGTTGACAACTGGTGGTCTTTTAAGGTCATAATCTGAAGGCAGCTGTTCGTGACTGACATTGGCAAATTTTCGGCAAGTAGCAATTCCAACTTTAGCCTAGCTGCCGTCGGAATTGGCTGGCACTGCCAAGCAGAAGTACAAATGCAAAAACTGCCAGAGCGAGAACATTAGGCCAGAGGACATCCAGACCAACTCCCTTGAGTAATACGGCTCTGTTGCAGGTTATGTAGTAGCGTAGCGGGTTGAGCAGTGACAACCACTGAAAAAAAGCCGGCATGCTGGCAACAGGTGCCACAGCCCCCGAAAGCTGGATAAGAGGCAGGTTGATGAAAAAAGAGGTGAGGATTGCCTGCCTTTGATTGTGTGAAATCGTTGCCAGTGCAATCCCGATGGATATTGCCACAAAGATGTAAAGTGATGATATCGCCATAAAGAGAAGAAAACTTCCTCTAAAAGGCAGAGCAAAGACAAAAATGCCAACTGCCAGGGAGAGCAGGACTTCCACATTCAGGAGGGCGAACAGAGGCACTATTTTTGCTGTGAGAATCTCCCAGGATGCTGATGGTGTCATCAATAATTGTTCAAGGGTGCCGGAGTCCTTCTCTCTTACCAGAGCAGAGGAGGACATGAGCGATCCTGTGAGGTTTAATACGAGCCCCATCACTCCGGGCACGAAGAACCAGGCGCTGAGCAGTCCGGGGTTATACAGATAGGTGGCATTGAGAGCCACCGGCAGAGCGTGAAGAACAGGCTTTATAAGGAGACCGAAGCTGTTGAAGATCTGACTGAGATAGGCTAAAGCTATCCCTGCAGTATTGGCGTCTACACCATCGAGTAAAACTTGTACATGAGCCTGTTTGCCTTGCTTTAATTCACGGTTGAACTCAGGAGGGATGATCAATCCTACTTCAACTTTGCCGTCGCGCACCGCTGCAGACACCCCGTTGGAAGGCTGGCTCACCGCAGTAAGGTCGAATACGTGATTCTGGACCAGAGCAGCCACTAGCTCGCGGCTGGTCGGGCTGCCGGAGAGGTCTTGAACAGCCAGTCGCAGGTGCTCGACATCTGGGCTTAAAGCAAAGCCGAATATCAGAAGTTGTACTGTCGGTGGGAAAATGAGTAGGAATAACAGCTGCTTGTCGCGCAGCATCTGGCGCAACTCCTTCTGTGTGAGAGCCCAGAATCTGCTGGCAAAAAACGGCTTTATGAGCGACTTGATCATTCTTTGTTCCTAAGCAGAGATCTGCATGCGACCAAGCCTTTTGCTGGCAACTATAAAGAAGAACACCCCTATTGCTGCCAGCACCAGTGGTACGTGCCATTGCCCTGCCCAGCCGGAGCCACGTACAAAAGTGTCTCGGGAAAGCTCTATGTAGTATCGTGCCGGGACTATATTGGCAAGCAATGAGAGCGGGTATTTGATGTTGCGTACAGGATAGAGATATCCTGATAGGAGTAGCGCCGGCGTAAATCCGCCAAAAGCAACGCTTTGTACAGCGGCACTTTGGGTGGCAGCACCGATAGCTATCAACAAACCAAAGAGTGTTGCGTCGACTACGTACAACAGAGTGGAGAGTGTAAAGAGCATAGGATCGCCGGCAAGGGATATGCCAAAAACTACCGAGCTGACAAGAATTAAGACTAATGCTTCGGCAAGCCCGACGATAAGATAGGCCAATACTTTGCCTGCAATCAGCTCTAAAGCAGTCAGACCGGAGGTGTATGCCTGTAAGATGGTTCCTTGTTCTCGCTCTCTTGCCATAGCCAGTGCAGCAAGCAGAGCTGGATAAATCCAGAGTATTACTCCAAAAGAGCCCGGTACTACATACAGTGACTCTTTGCGTCCAGGATTAAACCAGAGCCGTACATCCGCCTTGATTGCCGGCTCATACTGAGTAAGCCCGGAAGCTATCAAAAAGGAATCTGTTGTAGCAATGAGACTGTTCTTGATTACCCTGGCATTGTTGACGTCTGTGCCATCAATGAGAGCTTCAATTGGAGAGACCCTGCCTGAGTGCAAGAGACGGTCAAACTCTGGTGGGATCACGATTGCTGCTGCAGCAGAGCCCGTGTTGAGCGCATCCCTGATCACCTCTTTCCCTGCCCACATGGTAGGCATAAACTGATCGTTTGCGAAGAGACGTTCAATGAGCGAGCGGCTGGTCAGGCTGTTGTCGAAGTTCTGCACGACTATAGGTATGTTCTTAATCTCCAGTCTGGTGGCAAAACCGTAGAGAAATAACGACAAAAGAGGCAAAGCAAAAGCCAATGCGACAGTCAACCTGTCACGGCTAAACTGTCTCAACTCTTTGCTGCATTGCGCCTGAATGCGTTTCATGATCCAGCTCCATTTTTGTTCTGCGCAATACCAATAAATGCATCTTCGAGTGAGAAAGAGCCTGGTTTGTGAGAGACGACTTTCAATCCGCTGTCTTCAATTAATGACAAGATCTTTGGTAGATCTTGCTCTATCTCATCAACTACGATATGAATCTTGTCAGCAAATATCGACACTCGCCACGGCTCAAAATGTTTCTTGAGCAGATTTGATGTTCTTTGCGTATCGCTTGTAACCAGGACGAGTAAGCTGCCTGGCAGGCTGCTCTTGATCTCGGATGGCGTGCCCTGGACAACCAGCTCGCCTGCCACCATGAAGCCAAGGCGATTGCAATGCTCCGCTTCTTCCAGAAAGTGAGTAGTAACAAGTACCGCTGTACCGCTGCGGGCAAATTCACCAATCATTCGCCACAGTTGCCGGCGGGCAATTGGGTCTACGCCGGAGGTCGGTTCGTCAAGGAAGAGGATTTCAGGCTCGTGCATGACTGAGGCGCCAAATGCCAGGCGCTGTTTCCAGCCGCCAGGAAGCTGCCCGGTGGCAAGGCGCTCGCGTCCCAGGAGATCGCAGGTGGCGAGTACCCAGTTGATCCTCTCTGAGCGCAAATTGACTGGCACCTGATAGACGCCGCAGTAAAACTCAAGATTTTCTCTTACAGTCAGATCGTCATAAAGAGTGAACTTCTGACTCATGTAACCTATCTTATGCCTTAATTCTTGACTGCGCAGATCAGATTTCTCGCCTGCCAGGGTAATCTCTCCAGAAGTGGCAGGTGACAGCCCGCATAACATCTTAATTGTTGTTGTTTTGCCAGCCCCATTAGCACCCAGTAAGCCATAGACCTCTCCATAGCCTATCTGCAAGCCAACACCTTTGACAGCTTGAAAATCACCAAACCGTTTACTGAGATTTTTTGCTCCAATGGCTACTGTATTTTCAGCTTTGCGCAGCAATGAGAAGGAGAACTTGCGAATCTTAGCCTCTTCTGATTGCTGGCGGCGCAGAGTTAAGACAAAAACATTCTCTAGAGTTGGCTCTTCTGTCTCAACTGTCAGAGCGCTAATGTTGGATTGCTTGGCAAGAGCATGCAACTTCTTTGCCCCGGCTACCGGATCGGCAACCAGAATATCCAGCCGATCGCCAAAAGATTGCACATCTGCCACAGCCAGGTCGGTGCTTGCTGATTGTTCAGCTAGCACTTCCTCGAGTGCTTCAAGATCTGGTGTGCGTGCTTGCAAACGACTTAAATGGATACTATGCCTAAGCTGCCCGGGAGTGCCCAGTTGTTGAATTACTCCACTGTGCATAAGAGCTATGCGATTACACCTTTCAGCTTCGTCAAGGTATGGTGTGGCTACAGCAATAGTCATCCCTTCTGAAGACACAGTTGCCAAAACATCCCAGAACTCCCGGCGCGATACAGGATCTACCCCAGTTGTTGGCTCATCTAGGAGAAGCAGCTCCGGCTGAGTGATAAGAGCACAGCAGAGAGCCAGCTTCTGTTTCATCCCACCTGACAACTGCCCGGCCAGCCTGCTGCTGAAGTTTGCAAGTGACATCAACTTTAGATAACGAGAGCGACGCTCCTGGAAGATATTTTCCGGTATGCTTCTGATACCGGCTATATAACGTAGATTCTCATCGATTGTCAGATCCAGGTAAAGAGAAAACTGCTGGGTCAAATATCCGATTCTCAGGCGTGCATCGCGCGGCTTGACTCCCAGCACAGTCACTGTGCCGGCTGTGGGTTCCATCACTCCGCCTAGAATATGAAATGTAGTTGTTTTACCGGCTCCATCAGGTCCGATCAAGCCGAAAATCTCACCACGTTTGATGCGCAAATCGAGAGCACTTACTGCTTCAATCTGCCGGTAACGTTTTATCAGACCGCTGACGTGGACAACGTCTGAGGTCTCATCTGGTGGCCGGTTGTTTGCAGCCATCTCCACCTGTTGCACTACCCCGCATTGGCAATGATAACGGCATCGGCAGGCATTCCTGGTTTGCAATAACCGGCTGGATGTGTAATGCCAATCTTTATGCCAAACACCTGTTTTACCCGATCATTCTTAAAATAAATATTCTCTGGAGTAAACGAGGCAACAGGATCAATCTCAATTACTGTGCCGTCAAGTGGCTTATCAGCTGCAGAATCAAGAAAAACTCGTGCCTTCTGTCCTACTCGTACTCGTCCAATGTCGCCTTCAGGCACATAACCACGCAGATAAACTGTGTCCAGATTGATGAGTGAGATGACTGTCTGCCCTGGCACGACCACTGCGCCAGGCTCCACTGGTCGAGCAGTGACAATGCCGTTGATTGGGCTTGGAATATTTAAGTAAGCTATGTTTGCTTCAACCTCTTCACGTGCAGCAACAGCGTTCGCGACCGCCTGCTTGGCAGCGCTTAGTTGAGTTTGAGCTGACTCAAGCTGCCGCTTCAGTGTGGACAGCTGTGCTGAGCGAATAGGTGGATTCAATCTAGTAGTGAGCGCTTGAGTGAGCAGACCTTGCTGAGCATTGACCTGCTTTTGCACAGAGTCGACTGTGGCGGACTTAGCTTCCATAGTTGCTGTAGCAGTATCGAAAGTAGTGGCAGCTTGATCGTACTGATCCTGTGTAACGGCTCCTTTTATTATGAGCCTGCCGTAGCGTTCCTTCCTTATTTTAGCCAGTTGCAGATCAGCTTGAGCTTGCTGGTGCTGAGCCACAGCCTCGCTTAGCTGAGCTTGTGCAGAAGCAAGATTGGCTCTGGCTGAATAAACCTTTCCCAGGGTATCTTCTTTAGATTGATCGACATTGAGCCTGGCTTCGTCTATCTGGCTCTCAATAACTTTTGTCTGCACTTCAGCTTGCTCTTTCTGTTGATGTACCTGTCTGAGCCGGGCGACAGCTCCACGCAACTGTGCTTGAATATCGTCATCGCTGACGCGGACTATCAACTCTCCAGCAGTTACAGCAGCACCTTCGCGATATTTTATAAAGTTGACACGCCCGCCAATCTTGGCTCCGACATTTGTCTCATAACCTTCAATTCTGCCGCTGACTGACAGGTTGGTTGTCTGAGGCTGGCTTACCTGTCGCCAGATAAAATAAGTTGCAACCGCCAGGATAGACAAAACTATAAGAAGGCGAACTGCAACAGGTGGTTGCTTAGGACTGTCAACCGGCTTATCTGGCGCTGTATTGATAGATTTCATCTGCAGTGACGTTAGCATAAACAATTCTTGTTTGTATTGCAATCATACCATACCGTGCGGTATGATTTTGAGTGCCACGGCGGGCAACAACAGCAATGCCCGTGCACCGGGACTGATGCTACCTGGAGTGTCGTGAGGAAGCCAACTGAGGACATATTAACATTGCTCATAAGAAGCTGCTCCTGCCTGGGAGCGCAGGCTCCTCGGACTTTTTCCAGGCAACCAGGCAGCTGCGACATGTCCTGAGACAAATGTGAGGACTGGCTTTGATTGTAGATGGTGGTAGTGAGATGCTGACGGGAGATGCAGATGGCACGAGACTGACGTCTGCTGGCGTGGATGCAGAGCTGTCTGCTTTCTCAAGAGCTAAGCGAGCCAAAATTCTTGAGGGTGCAATAAAACTCTTTCTAGCTGAAGGTTATGCTGCCACAAGCATGAACCGTGTTGCTGCAGTTGCCGGTGTAACCAAGCAGACTATTTACAGCCATTTTCACGATAAAGAAGGGTTGTTTGCAGCAATAATCGAACAGGTCACAATTAAGCATTTAGAAGATCATTTTGGCAGCAAAAGCCTGTCTGGCAATCCGGAAACTGTGCTGCGTTCATTTGCTGCTGTCTTGCTGGGACGACAGTACGACCAACAATATCTGGACCTCCTAAGGACTGTTATTGCTGAATCTGCACGTTTTCCCGAGCTGGCGCGCCTTTTTGTCCGTACTGTCATCAAGCGCGGTATTGAGATGTTGAGCAACTATTTCGAATCTCATCCAGAACTGAAGGTGAGCGACTCTCAAGCAACAGCCAGGGTGTTTTGTGGATCTCTTATTGCTTACATAATCTCGCAAGAAATTCTTCACGGCAAGGAGGTTATTGAGTTTGATGTTGAGCGTCTGGTAAACACACTGGTGATACAGAGTTTGCGATGTTGATTTCCCGGTTAACTATTATTTGTTTCCTGACCAGCTTTGCTTTGGTAGCTTTTGTCGTGAGCACAACTACCAGTGGTGCTTGTTCTGAATCCAGCAGCAAAGATGATGATGTGTTGTCTGCTCGCCAGGCAGTGAGGCAGATGCGGTCTTCCGCTGATAAAGGTTGGCATGCTCAACTGTCATCCAAACTGCAACCGGACCCCTCGCCAGCTCCTGTCCAAGCTGCAGCTCAGAGAAATGGAGGTGGCAGTCCTTTCACTGATCAAGATAGTGATATTGAGTTGGAAGAGTCCAAAATTTTTGATCAAAACTCAATTATCATCAGCCGCCCGAAATTGCAGGCGCTCATAACAATTTCGGAAGGGATGAACCCGCTTGAGCTTGATGCCAGTCAGGCTCAGATCATCTCTTTGCACGATGCTCTTTTATTTTCTATCAACAACAATCTCGATATTGGCATCTCAGCAAGCAGTGAGAGTGTTCAGCGCGACAATTATGTAGGTGCGCTAGGTAAATTTGCTCCTGATGTACTTCTGAGCTATAACGGGCAGCGTTTGCGGGGACGTGCAAATGTTCCGCTTCTAGGAGCTGTTCCCAGCCTTCTGCGGTTAGATACACCTTTTATCATTACTTCGGCCGGCTTTAGAGTCTGGGGCTATCAAGGCGGCAAGATTCTTTTTGGTGCCTTGCAAAGTCGGCACAACTATCGTGCTGCTACTGCCGCCAGAAAGGCAACTATATCTGATGTGCTGCTTGATGTGTCAAAGCGTTATTACAACCTGGTTCTCAATGATGCTCTGCTGCAGATCCGCATTAAAGCGGTTGAGACATCTGCTTCTCAATTGACTCGTAATAGCGATCTTCATCAGGATGGACTGGCTACTAATTTAGATGTCTTACAAGCTAAAACGCAGCTGTCAAGAGACAGGCAGAGTTTAATTGATCAACAGGTCACCCGGCGTAACGCTTCCTTGCAGTTAGCACACTCATTGAATTCCAGTTTGGCTATTGATTATCTCCCAGGCAGCTCACTGGTGTCCAAGATCCGCCTGTTGAGCCAGAACATGAAGATTGGAGATATCGTTAAACTGGCGATTGAAAATCGACCCGAACTTAAACAGTACGAGGAGTTGAGACTTGCAGCCAAACGGGCAATTGTGGTTGCCGGTGCTCCGCTGCAACCTAAATTGCAGTTGCTTGGCACAGTTTATGGAATTGGAGAGACATTAAGCAGAGATACAGTAACTGTTCCGGCCAGCTTTGCTCCAGTTGCTCTTGCTGGCACACCCACATCGACACAGGCTCTCGGTACTATCCGTACCACTACTGCCGGTGGTGGCGCTCTGCCTGCTGGACCGTTCTTCCCTGTGGGTGCTGCAATTGAACCGGCAACCAGTGTCTCGCGACAACTTGCTGCCCTTTATTCATTGAGCTTGAGAGTGGATTGGGATTTCAACGGGCTCGGTATACCGGATGCCGGAGCAGTAGCGGCAGCCAGAGCTTCGGCCAGGCAAGCGCACTTGCAAGCTAGCAAAGAGCTTACAGATGTAATCGAGCAGGTGAGATCTGCTTACTTGTCCGCCTTGAGCTCTGAAAAACAGATAGATGAGGCTGCCGACGAAGTAACATCTGCGCGAGAGGCGCTTCGTCTGGCACAGTTGCGCTTCACCAACGGATTGGGCACCAATATTGATATCATTCAGGCTCAACGTGATTACACGCAAGCTCTCATTGATAAAGCGCAAGCAATTATCAACTTTAATTTAGCCCAGTGTCAGCTGTTGCATGACACCGGGCTAATTTCAGTAGGCAACCTGACTGCGATCCAGCCAGCAGTGCGCTAAGGCGCCTTGAGGTTCACTTGCCGCAAGCTTAGTCTAACTGCATGCCTTCTGAAGATCCTGCCAGAGCAGCATTCTCTTGCCGGTTCTTCGCGCTGGCCCAGGTTCCTATCGGCTCAAAGTGTGCCTGGAAGAAACGCAGAGTCTCAGGTTCGTAAGTCATCTTCAGCCCGCCGACCCATTCTCGCTCTTCATAACAGGCAGCTACTGATTCAGAGACAACATCCATATGTGCCTGAGTGTATACCCGGCGTGGTATGGTCAGCCTTACCAGTTCGAGGTTGGGATAGCGGTGGTCGCCGGTGGCAGGGTCCCGTCCAGCTGACACAATGCCTCGCTCCATGGCGCGTACACCCGACTCAAGGAAGAGAGCCACTGTAAGTGCTTGTGCCGGGAAGTCGCTCTGCTGTATGTGGGGCAGGAAGCGCTTGGCGTCAAGATAAACAGCATGACCACCTATCGGTTGGACTATGGGGATTCCTTCTTGAATTAGTTTGTTGCCCAGATAGTGTACCTGTCCGATGCGAGCTCTCAAGTGATCGTCCTGAATTGCCTCTTCAATGCCGCGAGACATTGCTTCCATGTCGCGCCCGGCCATTCCGCCGTATGTGTGCAGTCCTTCGTAAAGGACCACTTGCTGGCAGGCAAGCTCATAGAGATGCTTGTCCCGCAGAGCCAGGAAACCACCTATGTTGACGAGCAGATCCTTCTTGCCTGACATAGTGCAACCATCAGTGAGATCGCACATGTCTTTGAGGATGGCGGCACAACTTCTATCTTTGTGCCCAGGCTCGCCCATCTTGATAAACCAGGCATTTTCCATAGCGCGAGTAGCATCAAGAATTATTTTGATACCGTGGCTGTCGCAGACCTTGCGGACTTCTTTAAGGTTGGAAAGAGAGATCGGCTGCCCGCCAGCCATATTTACACATGCCTGAACGTTTATGTAGGGAATGTGATCTGCTCCCACTTCTTTGACCAGAGCTTCAAGTTTGCCTATATCAATGTTGCCTTTAAACGGGTGCAAGTTGGCCGGATCATGAGCTTCATCGATAATGACGTCTCTGAACGTTCCTCCAGCGAGCTCCTGGTGAGCTCGTGTTGTCGTGAAGTACATATTGCCCGGAATAAAATCGCCTGGACGGATCATTATTTTGGCTAAAAGATGTTCTGCACCGCGCCCCTGATGTGTTGGCACAGTGTAGGGATAGCCGTAGTACTTCCTTATATTGTTCTCCAGGTTATAGAAGTTTTTCGATCCAGCATAAGCCTCGTCGCCCAGCATCATGCCGGCCCATTGATAATCGCTCATTGCCGATGTGCCGCTGTCTGTGAGCAAATCTATGTAGACTTCCTCAGAGCGGAGCAGGAATGTATTGTAGTGAGCGTTCTCGATGGCCTTTTCCCGTTGGGCTCGAGTGGTGAGAGCTAAAGGTTCAACCACCTTTATTTTGAAAGGCTCAGCCCATGAACGACGACGCGTGCTCATCTTTTATACTCCTTAATGGCAAATGTGACTTAAACTGCTGCGCTGGCAGGACGCCGTGGTGCTGGATTGCAGCCTTTTGTTGTGGTCAGCGGTGCGAATGTTGCTGTAAAGTGGCGCAGGGCTGGCGGCTGATAGACTATCCTCATACCTGATAGCTCTTCTTTGCCTTGTGCAAGGATGCCCGCTACTTCTATGACATAGTCGAAGTGGCTTTGCGTATATACCCGGCGCGGAATTGCCAGTCGCACCAGCTCTTGTCTGGCAACTGACTCAGCCCCTGTGTCCGGGTCGTGTTGACCAAACATGACTGTTCCAATTTCACAAGCGCGGATACCACCTTCAAGATAGAGCTGGCAAGCTACTACCTGCCCAGGGAGCTGGGATTGCGGAATATGTCGGAGGAACGCTTGAGCATTGATGTAAACAGCATGCATAGCAGGTGGGCTGATACATGGAACACCGTTTTCTGTGAGCCCATTGTAAAGATAGCGGGCTGCTGCTTCTCTATATTGCAAATAATCTTCTGACAGCACCTCTTCAAGTCCGACAGCTATGGCTTCAAGATCGCGTCCAGAAAGTCCGCCATAGGTGGGAAAACCTTCAGTTAAGATCAGGCTTTCTTTAATCTTGGCAGCGAGCTGCTCATCGTTTAGGGCGATGAAACCTCCCATGTTTGCCATTCCGTCTTTCTTTGCCGACATCAAACAGCCATCGGCATGGGAGAAGACTTCGCGAGCAATTGAGCGGATGCTTTTGGTCATCTGCCCAGCTTCGCGGCGTTGGATGAAATAGGCGTTTTCGGCAAAACGAGCTGCATCGACATAAAGTGGAATGTTATGTGTCCGTAAAACACGTCTGTACTCGGCTATATTTGACAGAGAGACAGGTTGCCCGCCGCCGGCGTTATTTGTAATTGTCAACATGGCAAATGGGATACGATGTGCCCCCTCTGCCTTGATAAGCTCTTGCAAAGCCTGAATGTCGATGTTCCCTTTGAAAGGATGGTCGGAATCAGGTGATTGAACTTCCACGCAAGGCAGATCGACTGCCTGTGCACCGCGGGCTTCGATATTGGCGCGTGTAGTATCAAAGTGAGTGTTGCTTGGCACAATGTCACCAGGCTTGACAAAGCAGCCGAAAAACAGCCGTTCTGCAGCTCGACCCTGGTGTACCGGGATCACTTGTGAAAAGCCGAATATGTCAGCAACTTTGTCCCGAAAACGATAGTAGCTGGCGCAGCCGGCATATGACTCATCGCCACGCATCATGGCTGCCCATTGCTCGGACGACATAGCGGCAGTGCCGCTGTCTGTAAGCAGATCGATAATTACATCTTCAGCCTTGACCTGAAACAGGTTGTAGCCAGCATCAGCAAGGATCTGCATCCGTTGGGATCTGGTTGTAAATTTGATCGGCTCAACCATCTTTGAGCGAAATGGTTCGATAATTGTTTTCACGAGTGACTCCAAATTTTAGAAAGTTTTGATAGTTTGTCTCAAACAACCTTAATAATTATCCTCCTGGAGGTTGATTTTTGAACATACGTAAACAGGCTGGGTGCAGCTGCCAATGCAAACGTAAAGCTCATGGATACGAGTTCTAACTAGCGAGCGTGAAATGATTCTTAGAACTTTTAAATCAGAATCTACTTGCAAAAGAAAACTGTGTTGCCAGTTGAAAGGGAAGTAAAGTGAATGTGCCTGGGCTATCGGTGATGGACAGCAGTGAAAAGGCTGAGAAATTGGTATTGTGTAAGGCGCTTGTAGTACCTGGCAAGAGGCAGAGAGATTGTTAGAGATGATCACTGGAATAGATAAGAGAGCTATGCAGGCGCGAAGCACTCGCAATGTGTTTGTAATGGTTCTTGTGCTGAACCTGCTTGTAACGGTAGGAAAGTTAGTGTGGGGATTCTCGACCCATACACTAACTATGATGGCTGACGGATTCCATTCTCTGCTGGATGCATCAGCTAATGTCGTGGCCATTGTTGGTTTGAGCATCTCTTTTAAACCTGCTGACTCAGGGCATCCTTACGGGCACAAAAAATTTGAAGCTCTAACTGCAATTGCAATTTCGTTCTTCATGTTTCTGGCCAGTTTCGAGATACTTGGAGAGGCTCTGCACCGTGTAGTTTCCAAAACAGTCTTGGTGCCACAAGTTGGGCTCGTAAGTTATGTCATCATGCTCTTGACTCTTGCAATCAATATATTGGTTGCTCGCTATGAGGGCAAGAAAGCACGTGAATTAGACAGCAGGTTGCTAGAAGCTGACGTTAAACACACCCTTTCAGATGTGTTGTCAACGCTAACTGTTCTTGCCACGCTGGTGGCAGTTCAGCTGAAGATGCCCTGGTTCGATCTGATTGCTGCTCTGGGGATTGTCGTCATCATTCTCAAAGCTGGGGTCGGTATCATTTTGGATAACTTTGGCACTCTGGTTGACGCAGCCATTCTGGACCCCGGTTTTGTTGAGAAGCTGGTGCACCAGGTGCCTGGCGTGACAAGCTGTCACAAGATTCGTAGTCGGGGTATGCACGATCACATATTCCTCGATCTGCACATCCAGGTTCCCAGCAGCTTGTCTGTAGAAGAAGCTCATCGCATTTCCTATCAGGTAGAAGAAAAGTTGATTGCTGCCGGTGGCGGCATTGTTGATGTTTTGGTGCATATCGAAGATGATTGTCACGTGTTGCGATTCTAGCAGCCTCTGTATGCTCAGGCTCGTCTAAAGTTATTCACCGCGGGCGGTGGCGCCTGTGCAGGCAAGGATGTTTTCGAATGCAGGCTAATACAAGCACTAAGTTTTTGAGTCGCGCTTGACTGCTGAACGCAAAGGACAGGCAATTTCGTTAGGCTGGAACTGTTCATTGAAAGGACACTGGCACTGGTGACTAAGCCAGTGTTCGCCGAGACTTTTTATGTGAATCATTATCTGGTAGAGCTCGCGACCCTTTTCGGTCAGGCTGTATTCTACTCGCAACGGTTTATCTGCAAAAACAGTCCGTGTAATTAGATCGTGATCCTCCAGCATCTGCAACCTTTGCCGCAATGTTTTCATATTTAGTCCAGGAACAAGGGTGAGAAAGCGGCGGCTGCGCACTGGTTGTATAAACAGTTCGCGCAAGATTGAGACTGTCCATCTGGCGCTCAAAAGATCGAGCACGTAAGAGACCCGACAATCAAACTGTTGTGCCTCGTTAGAGGCAGGGTTACCTTTTGAATCTGGTTGCAGTGCCATGCTGTTCCCTTTAACGGTTGCTTCTGTAGGATAATCTACCACATGGTTACCTTCAGGTATTCAATCTTTCGGATGATTGGTGTACCGCTAGATTCAATCTGTGCTAATCGGTCAGTGAAAGTGAGTTTGTTAGCGCCGGTCCGGCACGCTCTGGTGAGAATCTGGTTTGTGTTCCAGCTGTGTTGGACTGACTGTTTGCGGGCGGAGCAAAGAGCAGATGGTCTCTCTATCGGTGTTATAATTGGTTAATATCTACAGGTGGTGTGTTCCAAGCCAGTGTTGGCGAGCTTGCTTGCAGGAGGTGGAGATCGACAGAGCGGAAAAGCCTGTTGCTATAGTTCCCGGGTTGTGGTGGCACAGCGTTGGGGAAGATCGGCGTATCCAGTGTGACCTCTGCCCGCGTACTTGTGTGCTGAAAGACGGAGACCGGGGGTTCTGTTTTGTGCGGCAGAACCTGAACGGGCAGATGGTTCTTTCTGTCTATGGGTTGTCGACCGGCTTTTATGTCGATCCTATTGAGAAAAAGCCGCTTTATCATTTTTTCCCCGGTACCAGTGCGCTTTCTTTCGGGACTCTAGGATGTAATCTAGGCTGCCAGTTTTGCCAAAACTGGACTGTAAGCAAGTCTTCTGATATTGCCAACCTGAGCGAGCAAGCCAGCCCCGAGAGGATAGCTAAAGTTGCTTTGCGGCTGGCCTGCCGTTCTGTGGCCTTTACTTACAATGACCCGATTACCTGGGCTGAATATGCAGTTGACACAGCTGCTGCCTGCCGGCAGTTAGGCATTAAGACAGTGGCTGTTACCAACGGCTATATCAACGCTGCCCCAAGAGCAGATCTATTCTCAATGATGGATGCAGCCAATGTCGATCTTAAGGCGTTTAGCGAGCGCTTTTATCAACGTCTTACTCTTTCACACCTGGAGCCGGTACTTGACACTTTGCGCTGGCTTAAGCACGAAAGCAATGTTTGGTTTGAAATTACCAATCTGCTTATCCCTGACGAGAATGACTCCATGTCTGAGGTGAAGCAGATGTGTGACTGGATTTTGTCTAACTTGGGTGACGAAGTGCCGGTGCATTTCACTGCCTTTCAACCTTCTTTCAGAATGAAGGAGCGACAACGAACTGCTTTCCCCACCCTTGTCCATGCGCGCGAACAGGCGCTGGCAGCAGGGTTGAAGTATGTCTATCTGGGCAATGTCCACGATGAGCGCAGTGCTGTCACTCACTGCCCTCATTGCCAGAGGCGTGTCATTGAACGAAGCGGGCATGGGCATAAGCATGCAACAATCCACTTGAAGGGGGACTGCTGTCCTTACTGCGGCACTGCCATTGCTGGCGTTTTTGATAAGTCACGTGTGAACAGAGGACAGAAGTGAAGAGAACGGTTGCTGCAGGTTTAATCTATTGAACCAGAATTGCCACGAGAATGAACCGGTTTTGCAAACCGGCAAATCTAGTCTACGGGACCGGTGAGTGGCTCAAACAACTTGTACACCAGCTCGCAGGCTATCCCATACGATTCTTTCTCTAGGACTCTGAACCCGGTGCCACAGCGCTTGAAATCACTCGGCAACAGCCTCCCGAACATCCTGCTCTATTTGTGTTCGTCTAGCCTTGGGTAGTTTGATGAGTAACTGCTTGAACATTGCTACACAACGCTCATACTGCTGCCGCCTGCTGTCGACGTAGTGTCCGGCTTCTCGTGCTTCCTGCCGTTCGTGAAACACTCTTACCATAGTGTCCCGGAGCCAGGCATCCTCCTGGGCGCTGCTAGCAAAGGTGCCGTGGTCTCGCTGGAACTGGAACATCTTCAGCTGCTCTTCCCAGGGCATGCGGTCTATATAGGTGTTGATATTGTTAACCAGACTTGCATATTTTGTTTCGGTTAGGCTGCCAGAATCATGGTGCTTCTTCGCTTCCAGAATTCGCTTCTTCAGCTGTGTTTCAAACTGCAGGAAGGTTATCTGCTCGATTCTATACTGAAGATCAAGTAGCTCAAACTCTTTGAAATCATCGACATGTCCCCGCCTCCGATTATTCTCGACATCCCCCTTGAGCTCTGTAAGGTGGGCTGCATCAATCGGTACGTGCATCATCAGAAAGAGTGTGTGCAGCGGTTCGCTGGAATGATGACTGTCAGATCCCCACGTGTTCTTGATTGAGACAGTCGGCTGTTCACCATTGCGTCCCGGTCTATAATCAGTTACCAGGATAACGTGCCCTCCGCCCTTGTCACCTCCGGAACCGCCAGCGCTGCCTGCTCCACCATCGCTGAACAACGGCTGATTACCGGCATCAACCCAGATTTCGATGGGAAACAGTCCTTCGCGTTTAGCTACTTCAAGTTTGTGTTGCAAAATCAGTTGGCTGTCGGCTGAAGCACCGGATGGATTGCGCCATTCGATATACCAGTCTGCACGTGTCTCACCAGTTACCTGGTTGGCGGCGACAACTATTCTGTCGCCGCTCAATCCATGGTATGTGGAATGCCTGCCGTTTGTGTAGTCCACCAGGTATTCTCCAGACTTCTCTGGAGCTTTCATTCCCGGTTTTATCTGCCGATTGACATAGTGGAGCTCAGGCGGTTTTGGCGCATCTGGGTGCGCTTTTCTCTCCTGTACATAACGTGCGGCAGACTGGTGGTTAGCCTTGGTGAACCATATGTTGTTGGCTGTTACGTGGAAGTACTGGTCGGCCAAAGATCGGCTACCATCTGGTGGCGGATATGTCTTTGTCTCTTCGTCAGGCTTCAGGCTGTTAGCGTCAATCTTGATGCGCCAGTGGTCTTTTGTTGTTACATACTCTCCTGTAGTGGACACATCAACAATTAGCCTGGCTGCTTCGGATGGTTGCCTGGCAAATATGCGTGCTTTGGCTGCAGCCACATTGCAAGTTCCTCTATGTCCCTGATCTACTAAGTTGGGACTAGCAGCATGAGCCATGATCTGTTCGGCTATCTGGGTGCGCTGGCAGACTGTGACAGGCAAAGATGGATTGTCCGGCGCCTGCAACAGGCGTGCAATCTCATGATAAGTCTTTGCTACCTCTTCGTTGGCCTTTTTCTTAGCTGCTTCAGGAGTGACTCCATGTCTCCTGTACAGCTCTTCAATCTGCTTGCTCGACCGTGCCTCAAGTCGGCTCATGTCAACCTGGAACTTGGACAGCTCCTCCGGCTCCTGAATCTTTCTTCTGACCAGTTCTAACAGCTTGTCACGCTGGGAGGTCACCTTGGGGTCGTCAATAAGCTCGTATGGCTTGTCATCCGGCTTCTCTGTTACCTGAATCTGACCATCAGCGCTTCTCCTTATCCAGAAGGCATCATCTGGTCTGCTGCCAAAATGCTGCTCTACCGTGCCACCGGCACCATCCGAAAAAGTTGTATGCCCCCGGCCATCATCCAGTGAAACAATTTCGACAACATTACTACCTACAGCCTCAGCTATCTGCAGCTTATGGAAACCGTTGGCGAACTCCCATTTGCTTGCTGTTTGACCGCTTGTCTCGTCAATCTTCTGTCTGGCAACTACGTCCCCTTTGCCGTTGACCAGATACTGTTCATGCGGAAACTGGGCGTCCTGTCTCTGCTGGGTCAGGAGTAGATGCCCTTTGTCGTCGTATCCGCTTATATGCAGCTCTGGCTGTCCGGCTAGAGGACCTCCTGCTGAGTGAAGCTGTGCGTCAAGCTGCTCTAATTTATAGGCGACAGTTGAGTCTGTCGCAGTCCGGGACTTATCTCGAGCACTATCGCTCTGGTGCGCAATATCCCGCTGATATATAAACTCCCAGATTTCGTTAGCAACTTTCTCTGAAGCCTTCTGGGCACCATCAGGCATGCGACTATCGATTATGTGTTCGCCGATATTATGGATGTCCGGCATAGGAGCGTTTTTCCTGAATTACGCGTCACATTGAATGTTAAACGATCTTGATGGTCCCGTGGCACTAATTGAGCAACCAGGACTGTCCTGCTTATCCAGGACTTGGCATCTGTGATGATACGGATAATACACCCTGCAGTGCTGCTTAGCAACCGGAGTTGTGCTACTGACTGCGATTCTCCTTGCTCTGCTGTGGAGCGCTCTGGAGCAGCTCGACAAACCACATCTGCTGCAATGGGCAAATTGGCTATACATAAGTAGTCCAGGAGTTGCTGTCCGTGATATTCCAAGCTAATTGAAGCGAAAGTCTCTTATGCTGCCAGCCTATGGGCAGTGAGATGATTGCAGTAGATCTGGGTAGGATCTACCTGGGAGGCGAGGGGCAAGCCTATATGAGCGAAGGCAATCAGGATCCAGCTGGAAAGGCAGAAAAGACAGCTTATGACATGCAGGCGCAGATACGGCAGAATAAGCAGTATGTGGATGGATTGAAGCGCGGGAAATCGAGTGGTATTAGCGCGAATTTCGGCTCTGCAGTTGATATATTTGACGGTATACAGAGTGGAGAACCGCTACCACTGGAGCAGCCTTATGGCTTAGGCGAATCAGTTATTGCTCCCAATTCTAATCCGACCAGTCTCAAACAAGCATTGGCGCATTTGAAAAAGCTTTTTGAAGATGAAGTTGTAAAGGCGGCAAGCGAGGCAAAAGATACAACATCAACAGCTGCCTCTAATCCGGAGCGACCTGTTATAGCTGTGTTGATGGACAAAGGCAAGAAGAAATATCTGTTTGCAGATGGCAGTGTTGAGGATGCTTAGGTGCTAGTGGGGCAGGTGGGTATTTGAAAGTGTTTGAGATTGCCACCACAAGAGGAATGTGTTTTCTTGAGGGCGTTTTTTGTTCCTGCTTTAACTGAGCAGAAAGATTGCTGAGGCTGGGCAGCTTTATGCCAGAATAAAAGATTTGCGCAGTCAGTCTCGCAAATAGCTGTTCTCGCTGCCTTGTTTAAACCTGGGTTGGACTGCATTAAACTATTGACATCTGCAAGGCGCCTGCCTATAGTTACAGCACGGTCAAATTCTTACCAGGCAGTCGGCACAATGCCATTAAATAGCTTGCGATCCATGCATAAATGGATAGTTTGTTTTTGCGCAATAGTTCTGGTTGAGATTGCCATACTGCCAGCGCAGTCCCAGTTTGGTGATTCTTTTTCTTCTGGTTCTGCAGGAACGGTCAGTCCAAGTGTTTACTATGTTGAATGGACTGTGTGCGAGAGCGATGTCCACTGGTGCGCGTTGACCAACAGCAAGGATGTATGCGGTCAACCTCGGACAGGTGCCAGTGCAGTGTCGCATCATTGTGCTGACGATGTATTTGCTGAGTCAGCAAATCAATTTGGAGCCCGGTTTGATTGCGATGCTTTTACCGAGTTGAGCTCACATGGGTGCTTCAGTCAGCAAGCCATTACTGGCAGCCAGACGACAACAGTTGTCCCAGGTCAGTCTCCTATGCTGGAAGGTGCTACTAATGGAACCATCGGTCCTCAATCTGAAGACGCAACTGTAGTACAGGGCGTAATAACGACAAATATCACCAAACAACTCGACGCAGTAGATACATACAACGGACCTTGTAACATTATCTTTGTTAATCCAAATCCTTGCCTCGGGAAGGTCAGGTTAGCCTTACGCGATCTGGATGCTCCCAGGACTTCTTGCATACAGGTGGTGCCTCCTGTTCCACTTATTACAGGTAAGCCTACGGTGGCGAAAATCCTGAAGGCTGCTTGCGATCTTGAAGCAATAGAGACTATGCGTATCAGGAAGTACCGGGTTTTTGCCAATCTCAGGCTTAAGGCGCACCATCAACGCCAGCGTTGTCTCTGGGCTGAGGTTTATTATGAGCAGCCGGCAAAGATGGTACTGTCTGCACTTTATACTCAGGCTGCCAGACTGGAGGCAGATCCCGTCAGACGCAATATTTATCTGGGCACCGCTTCTTGTTACAGACAAGACTGGAATGATGCCTGGAGACACTTCGAGCAAGTGTACAAACTGGATAAAGATGACCATGCTGTCATGCGTGATGTTGTTGACCAGTATCGAAAAATGGGAGGTCGCGACCTTGAATTATGCATCTGGCTGACTAGATTTTTGAGGGTGGCTGCCGACTGGACTTCGTTTGATATTGCATTTAACGAGCGACATGCGATTGAACAACGCTATGCTGATGAAAAATTTGCCCATGAACGAGGACCTAACGTGGTATGGGATAGCCACAGTATGCCGCTAAAGGTCTATTTCCCGGGTTCCAAGGCGGCAGATTATGACAGAAGATTGATGGATTATTTCCGTAGAAGCGAACCTGAGTGGAGCAGGGCTACAGGTGTTAAGGTCGATTTTGTCGAGATAAGTGATGCGAAGAAGGCGGACATCATCTGCCAATGGCAGGAGCCTGCTAATCCATATAAGCAGTATGAAGGATCTGCCGCACTACCTCAAGGCACGCCGGAATTATCAGATGCTGGGATGACATGGGTCTGGACGGAGTCTAGCGGGCGAAGCAATCCGAGAGCTACACGAGCATTGATTGAGGTTTATGCTCGCCAGGGTGGCAGCATGCGCACCATGGATGATGACATGTTATGGATAGTTTGCTTGCATGAAGTTGGACATGCTCTGGGGATTATGAAACATCTCCACGGCTGCAAAGATATCATGTATGCATACGTCTATGATTGCCTGCCAGGGGAAGACAGCAGGGATGAATTATCCAATAACGACAAGAGTACTATTTGTTCTCTCTACAAGGAGCTTCCGGTTAACCAGAGTGCAGTCGACAAGTTCCTGGGAATGAGAGCTATCTGCAAGAAGTTGAATTTCAGTGCCGGTCAGCTGTTTATGCTGCAAGCAGACGATGCTATTGGCAGTGGAGAGCTCCCGTTTCAAGGGGAGCTGAATAAGCTGTCCGCTATGATGAGGCAAGCAGAAAAGAGGTTTTTGCTGCCGGGTAACAGCATCTTACTTCGCAGTGACAAATGGTGCAGATTGGCTGGCGAATCAAAACGGAATTCGGCATTCGCAGAAGAGATCAATCTTGCTGAAGCTAATCTTCCCCTCGTGACAGCAGCACTGGCTTGTCAGCATTTCGCTGCAGATAAGAACTGAGGTGCGCGCGGCACATCTTGTGCTTTCGAAGCAAGGAAATTGAGATCGTTGCGCAATGCCTCTAGCGTTAGCGATACCAATGAAGCCATTATGGTGCAGCACTCTGCGTGAAAGTTATGTCCTCGACCCTGGTTACAAGGCAAGCTGCAATCAGTAGTGAAACGCCTCCCATCATTACTACATAGAGCGGATTGTTGTGGAATACATACTTGACCAGTGGCTGAAAGGTGAGAGCGGCAATAATTTCAGGAATGACAATAAAGAAATTGAAGACGCCCATGAAGACGCCCGTTCGCTCCGGAGGCACAGCAGCCGACAGGATTGCGTAAGGCATCGCCAGCACAGAGGCCCAGGCAATGCCAACTCCAATCATAGTAAACTGTAACATGACTGGATCGTGTATAAAATACACCGACAGTAAGCTTAAACCACCAAGTATCAACGCTGTGCCGTGGACCAGCTTTCGGCTGGTTAATTGAGCCAGTCGTGGCAGGATGAAGGCGATTAGAAAACAGACAATTGAATAGATGGCAAAACACCAGCCGGCCCATTCTGTGCCTTTGTCAAACAGTTCTGATCTGGCGTTGGGAGCATTGAAGACATGATAAGCAGTCGTCAGCCCAAAAAAGAGCCACATACAAAACAAGCCTAACCAGGTAAATATCTGCACCCAGGCAAGCTGCTTCATTGTCTTTGGCATCTGTCTAATTGCTTCTGGGACCTCAATAAAAACCTCTTTGATAAGACCGAGCATTCCCGGGTGGTCAGAGCGTTTGCTCTTGAACTCTTCTAGATTTTCCGGTGGATACTCGCCTGTGGAGATGACTGTCCAGAGAACGCAAAGGATAAACATAGCTGCCCCTGCTCGAAAAGAATAAATGACAGTAAGCGGGATACCGTTGGCGGCAGTTCCGCTTATTCCTGCCCAGCGCAGGATCATAGGCAGGGCATTGGCTGCAGTGGCACCTATGCCGATTAAGAAGCTCTGCATAATGAAACCCATTGTGCGTTGCTTGTCGCAGAGCTTATCGGCTACAAAAGCACGAAACGGCTCCATACTTATGTTGATGCTGGCGTCCAGGATCCACAATAAGGCGGCGGCGAACCAGAGGACAGGAGAGTCCGGCATAATGCACAGAGCTATGCTGGCCAGAATTGCGCCGCTGAGGAAATAAGGGCGTCTGCGCCCCAGCCAGCACCAGGTGCGGTCGCTCATCGCCCCGATAATCGGCTGTACCAAAAGACCTGTCACCGGGCCAGCCAGCCATAAAATTGGGATTTTATCCGGATCTGCACCAAGCTTTGTGTAGATAGCGCTCATATTAGCCAGCTGTAGTGCCCAGCCAAATTGGATGCCCAGAAAGCCAAAGTTCATATTCCAGATCTGGGAGAAATTGAGACGGGGTTTCATTTGAGCTCCTGAGTATGGCTCTCTGGACTAGCAATGGCAGTAAGCTTACCCCCGCCTTCCTTCGTGAGCGGGGGCATCTAATAATGGATATTGACTTTCAATCCCGCCCTGGGGGCTGCGTTGCATAAGTCCGTCTGCGCACAAGGGCAAAGCCTTATTTACTGTTGATTGCGAAGTTCTGCTTCGGCTTGCAGCCAGTCTTGTTCATCGCAGCCATGCTCACCGCCGCGAGCTTCCCAAATTAGATAAGCCCGCTCGGCAACTTTTTCGCTCGGTGCTGACCATTCTGATGTTTGCTTCTTGCTAGCAGGCTTGGTTGGAGCTGGTGCTGGCACTGCCTTGGCTACAGCAGCTTCTGGGTTTGTTTTTGCTGCTGCCGGCATAGGCTTTGTCTTCTTCTCTGTCTTTTCTTTCACTGCTTTTCCCTCGGTAGTACTTCTCATTACCTCTCCTTGCATAGACAAATTCAGCGGAATGTCTAATTACATTGCTTAGTAAGAGCTCAGAGCCAGACTAAGCACAAGAGATGATTCTTACGTCCATAATCTCAAGTCTTCCATCTTGACTTGCTACTTTTAACAAATCTGCAAATAGTTCAAGAGCTTTTTAAGATCTTAATCAGGGGATCCCATAAAAAAATTCAGGTTTTCATGACGCTTGATCACTACTTCGGGTGATACACTATAGAGGTATGGGCGTGGAAGAGGACAACAGGAAGTTGGCATTTGCCTGGTATACACAACAAGAGGCAGGCATTACACACTAATAGAATTTTTTAACCGACCCAGATGACCGCGCACCGAGCAGAGAGCCCCCCAGACTCTCTGCTCAATTTTTGTGGGTTTCTGCCGGAATAATTGCATTGGACTGAGAGAGGGCAACTACTGCCTGTCCTAAGGAGACGCCGCTGTCGTTTGCTGGCAGGCGCTGCGGCGTATAGACAGTAAAGTTGGCCTTCTCCAGGCGTTGCCTGGTTTCGTGCAAGAGAAGCATATTCTGGAAGACGCCGCCAGACAGACAGACTTGAGACAGACCGTCCTCACAACGGAGCGACAGGCAGATCTGCAAGATGATATCGGCAATTGTGCGGTGAAAAGTAGCAGCAATTAACGGCAGCGGCACCTTCTGTTGCAGCTGAGTTGTCACTGCATCTAGGATTGGAAACGGTTTGATGATGAACATTTGTGACTGCTGCTCTAGCTCATAATCGTATCGATCAACCAGCTCTTCTCCACTGGCACCAGGTGATCCTTGATCAAAGCTTCTAGCCAGAGCCTCCAGCTCGATTGCTGCTTGACCTTCATAGCTTGTTAACGGGCATACTCCAAGCAATGCTGAAACAGCATCGAACAGTCGTCCACAGCTTGATGTCAGTGGTGAGTTAACACCGCTGTCCATCTGCTTGCTAACCAGATTAAATGTCTTTCTGTCCACCTGCCCTGATAGCTGATCCGCTAGAGCAGCTAAAGCGCTGCTTCCTTGTCCGTGGCTAGTTTGCAAGTAAGAAAGAGCCATGCGCCACGGCTGTTTTATTGCAGCGCTGCCGCCAGGGAGCGCAACTGGCTGGAAGAAAGCCCGGCGCTGCCAGCTGTTCCAGGTGCAAATTAAGAATTCACCACCCCAGAGAACGCCGTCAGGACCTAAACCGAGCCCATCAAAGGCTACGCCAATGACAGGTTCTTTGACATTGTGCTCTATCATGCAGGCGACTATGTGTGCATGGTGATGCTGGACAGGATGAGCTGGTATGTTGTGGGCGGCAGCAAACTGGGTGGCAATTTCAGTTGACAGATAATCAGGGTGAAGATCATGGGCAACAAGTTGCGGGCTTATTGAGAAAAGCTGGAGGAATTTGGTAAGCGATTCGTGAAAATGGTCGAGAGCCATTCTGTTGTCTAAATCACCTATGTGCTGGCTGACAAAAGCTCTGTTGCCATCGATGAGGCAAAAAGTGTTCTTCAAATGAGCGCCACAGGCCAGAACTGGCACCTCAGCAGTGAATGGAAGGTTGATCGGCAGCGGAGCGTAGCCACGAGAGCGTCTCACAATGAACTCAACTCCTGACCAGACGCGTGTAACAGTATCGTCATAACGGCTCTCTATTGGCCGATTATGTAGCAGAAAAGCATCTGCAATATCTGCCAGGCGGTGCAGAGCTTCATCATTGTCTATACAGATCGGCTCATCAGTCCTGTTTCCTGAGGTGGCAATGAGCGGTCTGTTCAAATCAGCCAGAAGGAGGTGATGAAGCGGAGTGTAAGGCAACATCACACCCCATTCATCGACACCTGGAGCAACTTCAGCAGACAGGTTGCTGCCGCTGCTTTTCTTGACCAGGACAATAGGTGAAGCAGTTCCAGAGAGTAAGGCAGCTTCAGCTTCAGCAAGCTGGCAGTGGATGCGCACCATCTCCAAGTTGCGCATCATCAAAGCCATCGGCTTTCCATAACGCCCTTTCACTCTGCGCAGCCGTAAAACAGACTCTTCGTTATTGGCATCACACAGCAGGTGAAAGCCGCCGAGACCTTTGGCGGCAATGATACCGCCTGTGCTGAGCCTTCGCACTGCCTCGTCAAGCGCGGCGTGAGAGTCGCGTATTTCTTGCTTGTTCGGCTCTACAAAAGTGAGAGACGGTCCGCAAGTCGGACAAGCATTAGGCTGTGCATGGAAGCGGCGGTCGCCAGGATCGTCATACTCGCTCTGGCAGAGGTTGCACATTGCAAAAGTCGACATTGTTGTAGCCGGGCGATCATATGGAAGAGACTGGATGATAGTAAAGCGTGGCCCGCAGTTAGTGCAGTTTATAAATGGATAGCGAAATCGTCTGTTGTCTGGATCAAAGAGCTCTTTGAAGCAGCAGGCACAGGTGGCAGTATCAGGTGGAACTGTCCTGGTCCGGCTGTCTTTGCTTGTGCTTGATTGAATAGTAAACTTCTCTTGAGGCTGCTCCAAAACAGGCAGCTCTGTTATTTGTATTGAATTGATAATTGCAAGAGGAGGTTGCTGAGAAGACAAGGCCGCAAGAAATTGTTTGACCTGTCCGGCAGACCCCTGGAGCTCAATCTCAACTTCTCCGCTTGTATTGCGAACGTACCCGCCCAGAGAGTATCTGGCAGCCAGATTGTAGACAAAAGGACGAAAGCCGACCCCCTGCACTACTCCGGTGACCTGAATAACCAGCCGGACAGATGCGTTCTGGTCTTTCATCAGATCTTCTTGATACTTGATTGCTTCTTTGACATTGCAGCCCTGGCAGAGCAAACTCCTCTCATCTTTCAACTCCATTTGCTAGTTCCCCGCTGCTCTCTTCTTGATGAACAGGTGCTTCCTGATGGGCAGCTTTCTATAAGTGTAATGTAGCCTAAAATAATGCTGCCCAGGATAGCTGCCGGAACGTTGCTTGTTTGCCTGGCGATTTTTCTCACCAGGCTGCTATCTTGGAACAGGAAAGTCCTCGTCGTCAAGCCCGCTGCGCGGCTGGCAGTCGTCATGCCCGCAGAGGCACTGCTCCTGCTCCTCATCGTCTGAGTCTGCACACTCTTCACTACAATAATCGCTCTCCTTGTCGCACAGACAACGACATGCTGAATTGAGGCAGCGTTGGCGCTTCTTGCCCATATAGAACACCCCCAACCTGAAATGGATCAACTTAGAAACTTGGTCTGGCGAAGTTACCAATTATATTATTCTATGAGCAAAAGGTCTTAAGGAGCTGCCACAGCAGTAGTTACAGCTGGACTGTCCGTTGGGATGACCCCACCTGGGTTTGTTCTCAGGCTGGTACTGCTCGGGATTTTAGGAGCGACAGCGTATGCGTTTCGCTCCTTGACAGTTGAAATAGATGACACCAATGTCAGACTGAGTTTTGGCGAGGGGGTAATCAAGAAGTCCTTCCCGCTCTCTAAGATAGAGTCTATGCAAGCAGTGCGAACTACACCTGTGCAAGGATGGGGAATACACTGGATTGGCAGAGGTTGGCTGTACAACATCTATGGACTCAAAGCTGTCGAGCTTCATCTCAGCAGCGGGCAAGACATCTTAATTGGTACTGATGATCAGGACAATTTAATTGCTGCCCTTGAGTCTGTTGTAGCTATTACAGATCAATCGAGTAGCTAGGGCCGTACCCAGTACAGTTGACTAAAACGGTTGGGATGACTGCTGCACCTTGAGTTAACAGTATTGAGTTAGCACCACAGATACGGTACATGTGCCGAGGCTATTACCTGCCTATGATCATTTTGAGTGAAATCAGGAGCAGGACGACGCCAAAAGTTCTTTCTAAAATCGGGTTGCTCAGGTGAGTTGCCAGTTTGGCACCGAGTAGCCCGCCGAAGACAAAACCAGCGCAGATTAGTGCAGCAACACGCAGATCGACAAAGCCATGTTTGTAATAGGTCCAGGCTGCCAGCAGACCGATTGGTGGCACGAGTAAAGCTAATGTAGTGCCCTGCGCTTGCTGTTGAGAAAAACCGAAGAAGAAGACCAGAGCAGGTATGATTAGAATTCCGCCGCCAATACCGACCAGACCGCTCAAAGTTCCAGCCATCAGTCCGAGCGCGATATAGCAAACAATGTTCATAGTCATTTCCCGTCTGGTCTAAAGTGATACAACGAAATCTAACGGACAAAGGCGAAATAAGTGGCAAACAATCTGGACCTGTTTGAGCCGGTAGCATTATCTAATTCAAAGTTCAGGAGAGCTTATCTGAAAGGCAAAAGTACTGCCATGTCCGACTTGACTTTCACACCAGATTTGCCCGGCGTGAAACTCAACAATCTGGCGGCAAAGATAAAGCCCGAGACCGGTGCTAGCATAATACCTACCTGATGATGTTGCCTGCCAGAAACGCTGGAAAAGTTTGGGCCTATCTTCCTCTCTGATACCTTTACCATTATCTGTCACTTTCACTGTTGTTTTGCCGGCTGACTGTTCCAAGTTGACAGTTATCTGACCTGAGGCAGGAGTGTGCTTGAGCGAATTGTCGATAAGATTTTGCACTACGCGCCTGATCTCTTCCTCATCGCATCTGACAATGGCTGGTGATTTGGGGAGCTTTGTGACAAGAGTGATACTGCGTGCTGTCGCTAACGGTTGCAATTCGGCAACAAGTTTGATGATTGTGGAGCTGAGATTATGTGAGCCTATTTTCAGCTTCTTAGCGCCACTGTCGTAACGGTACACATCTAGCAAAGTCTGGACCAGCGTATACATAGTCTCATTGCTTTCGTAGATAGTCTCCAATATACGAGACTGAGACTCGCTTACCGGTCCGAAGTCGCCTTCAATCAACAACTTGACTGCACGATTAGCCGCCAGTATTGGTGTCTTGAGATCGTGAGTTAAAGTGGCGACAAAATCTTCACGTTGTTGCTGGAGAAGGACACGCTCGGTAGCGCCGGAGAAAGTAGCCACTACTCCTATCGTCTCTCCTGTGGCGTTGCGCATGGGCCAGGCTGCCCAGTCCCAATAAGTAGCGTTCTCAGAGCTCCGGTGTGCAAAATTGAGTGGCGCTGCATTGGCGTGAAAAGACTGACCTGAACTGACAGCTCTCTCAAACGGGCCACGAGGAAGATCTGAGACTATTTCAAACAGCTCTTTGCCTGCCAGGTCGCGTCGTGCTGCTACGCCAAGAATAGTGAGAAATGCTTCGTTGCATTCGAGCAGACGGAACTCTGTATTTAACTCGACAATTCCCAGTGGTGCACCTTCCAATAGACTCTTAGTTGCACGCCGGGCTGTTTCGAGGTGGGCGAGCGAGTCGAGGTGGGCACGGATGGACGCTTCCTGTGCGGACATATAACTCTCCATAGCCAGACCGATGTCAAAGAAGATGAGCTTGCGCATGGCCGAGAAAAGCTGCTTGAACTTATTTGTATCTTGCTGGCAATGATCTAGAATCAGCTTCATAAGCCATTCTAGAATATGGTTGTAAGCTCCGAGATACCACTTGGGTGACAGATTGATCTGGTTGTGTGTCGAACCTACTTGCAGTCTGTCGTGAACATAAGTGCGATCATAGTTGCCCTTAGTTAAGCGGCGTAAATACTCCTTCTGCTTCGCGCTGGCCCGGTTGATAACCTCTTTGTCAGGGAAGAATGCGGCAGTCTCTTCCAAAGAGAGAAAACGGGCATAAATCTCCTCGATCATCTCGTCGAGGCAGCTATCGAGCAAACTGCTTGCTTGTTCTGCCGCTGCCTCATCGGCAGGGCCAAAATCGAGCCATTTTTTGCGCAGGTTGATCTCTTCGTCTGAAAGCTCAGACACTTGTTCGCCCGACAAATCAGCCGTATGTTCAGCCATCGATCTCATTTACTCACTTGCTGTTTCTACCACTTAAGAATACGGGAGAGATTGTCTCTTCTTTCATGCAATGACTTAATATATAGCAGGTGGGAATTGTTGCTTGCCAAGCTGTCAATAGTGCGTTTCCTAAATAACGCGACACCCGTAGGGGCAGATTGTATTCGCCCGGGCGCATGCAATGCGCCACTACGGTAATTGTTGCAGAACTTTGGAAACGCAATACTAGTCTGCACTCCTTGTCTCCTGAGGTAACTGCACATGGCTGAAAGTTCTTCGGGCGCCCAATGCTGTCAAAACCATAGTAAGAGGGGCGGCTCGAGAGCCGCCCAGCGGGCGCGTCTCGACACCGTCTCACGCACTAAGTTGACGGCATTGCTCCGGGCGCCTATGGGTTCTGTCGATACACTGCCTTGAGTTTAAGTAGAGCTGATATTTGCCCGAGCGGGCTTGACATCGCGACGCTCAGCGGAGCTTGCTCGCTTATATAATTACAAGGATGTTCCTGTGAGCAGAGCCTACAAGAGTTTTATCGGGTGGTTATGGCAAGCTATAACAGTCAGTCTGCAGACAGTTCAATAAAAGTGCTCCTGGTGGAAGATCACCTCCTTACCAGGATTGGTCTTAAGACAGTGATTGAGCGCACGCCGGATATACGTATTGTTGGTGAGGCATCCAATGGTGAAGAGGCGCTTGCGGCAGTCGACCGGTTTAAACCAGATGTCATTCTAATGGATGTTGGTATGCCTGTAATGGATGGCATAGAGGCTGCCAGAAGGATTTTGGAGCGTCATTCTGGTGTCAAAATAGTCATGCTGACCTCTCACGACAATGATCGTGATATCTTCGCATCTCTGTCAGCAGGGGCGAGCGGATACTGCTTAAAGGATGTTGCTCCCGAGCGTTTATTTATTGCTATCCGTACTGTTAATGCTGGTGATTCATGGCTGGACTCTGCTATTGCTAGCCGGGTGTTGCAGCATTATGTTGTGCCGTCGGCGCTGCAACCAGCAGCGCCTGATCTCCCACCCTATCACTGTGCCGGAGCCGTGGAAACAGGTAAAAGCCAGGCGGTATTGCCTGAGCCGCTGTCTGCTAGAGAGTTGGAGGTGCTAAGACTGGTTGTAGATGGTCTGTCTAACCAGGAGATAGCTAACAGGCTTATTATTTCGCTGGCTACAGCCAAGACTCATGTGCGCAACATACTTAACAAGCTTGCTGTGGACGATCGTACTCAGGCGGCAGTTCAGGCGATGCGGCGTGGGTTGGTATAGCTGTCAACTTGATTACAGCAGCTGTATCCTTGATACTTGTCAAATCAGCCTATCGGCTATTCTCGATTCGATAGCAGGGCTGACGCGCAACTAGACAGTTGCAGGCAGAATGACAGGTGGAAACCAGCTACAAGTAAGATTGTCAGTCTGGAGATGAGTAAGGGGTCGAAGCAGATGAGAGTCCTGATAGCAGTTGAAGACGATCTGTTTGGGTTGGCTCAAGCCTCCTATGTGACCAATACCCCCTGGCCACCGCTTACTGAGTTTAAGGTAGTTCATGTGATTGAACCGGTAAGCTTGAAGCAAATTGCGTCCGGCTCAATCCTGCCGCTCTTTGATTTTGTCGAAGAGGAGTTGCACCGGGAAGCTGCTGCGATGGTGAGGCGTGTTGCTCTGAGAATCCGAGACAAGTTCAAGTCACCTTATGTCTTTGAAGAGGTCGTCAAAGGCAGAGCCAAAGAGAAGATTGTTGAGGCTGCCGAGCAGTGGAGCGCCGATCTAATTATTATTGGCTCGCACGGTAGGCGTGGAGTCGATCTTCTCATGTTGGGAAGCGTCTCAAATGCTGTTTCGGCTCACGCGCCATGCTCTGTTATTGTAGTAAAACTGCCAGCGACCGGCTCTGGTAGCACATCTGAGCCAGCTGTGACTCAAAGCCGTAACGAGGCGTCCTTCAGGAGTTGAATTTGTGAAAGTAATTATTGCCATTGATGACTCGCCCTATTCTGCGCAAGTAGTGCAGGAGCTGACCAAACGCCAATGGTTGCCTGATGTGCAGTTTAAGGTTTTGCAGGTGATTGAGCCGGCAATCTGGGAGGCTCTAAAGACTAAAGATGGTGGCGAGGCACGCTCGAGTCGTGAATTAGCAGCCCAACGCCTCTGTGCTCAGGTGCGACAGAGCCTGGAGGCAAGTATTCCAACAGCTACTGTTCATTGTGAAATAAGGAAGGGAGATGCTCGGGTCGAGATCATTGATGCGGCAGGGGACTGGTCAGCAGATAAGCTTATTCTGGGCGCACATGGCAAAGAGTTGTGCTCTCACTCTCTGCTTGGAAGCGTCTCGCGGGCTGTTACTGCGCACGCTCCCTGTACAGTTGAGATAGTCAGACCGCAAGCATTAGCGCAGGCTATGAGAGAGACAGGTTGCTCCCGAAAGTAAGAGGAGTTCCCGGACAGCTATGAAACTTGTGACAGGATGTTGGCACAGTCATGAACAATCTGGACAGCTGGCTCTAATAGCTGTCGGCAATTCATTGAGGCAGGATGACGGCGTGGCAGCAGTGCTCTGTCAGATGTTGCCATGTGAACTTACTGCTCAACTGTGCTTCTTTGAACTGGGTCCATACACAGGGCAGATTAAGGACTGTCTGACAGGACATAAGACGGGCGTTCTTGTTGACTCAATGTCCGGTGGCGGACAGCCGGGAACATCTGTCATAGTTGATCTCACTAGCCTGATTAAATCTGGTGGAGCGATGCAATTTAAGCTTTCGCATGGACTCTCACTTGTAGACGAGCTGTATCTGGCGGGACAGATTGCTAGTCTGCCTGAACAGGTCACTCTCTTTGGCGTAGAGGCAGCTGATTCAGGCTGGGGTGAAGGACTCTCTCCAGTTTTGCAGAACGCCTTGCCTGGTCTGGTTGAGTTTCTGGCAAGGCACATTGAGTTGCAGCTGTCTCTTGGCAAGGCGCAAAGTTGCTTGAGCCTGCAGACTTAATATTGGTAGTAATTTTCCAGGAAGTAAAACGGACAATGGATAGTTGCCGAGATGGTAATGTTATGGCGACTAAATTTTGCTGTGTTTATCCGGAGCAACTATGCAACGCTGTTTTTATTTCGCTAAAGCGGACTTTCCCCGGTTTTTTGAACTCATGCGCAGTTTCGGACCGGTGCATGCACCGGTGGCAGTCTCCAGTGCATCTTCTTCTTTTATGCCGGTATCTGGGGTTGACCAGATTAATATGCAAGCCCTGCGTACTATCTTGCCGCCCAAGAAATTGTTCTACCCGCCCCAGGAGCCACTGGTTTCTTTCTCAGAGGCGGGTTTTGAGCAAACGGCTCCAGACACCGCACCTCAAGTCCTTTTTGGTGTGCATCCCTGCGATTTAGCCGGGTTGGCTATTCTTGACAAAATTTTTGTTGCTCACCCTGGTGATGCTCATTATATGTCGCGACGGCAGAGCACTCTGGTTGTGGGGCTTTCCTGCCTGCCTGATCCCAACTGCTTCTGCACCTCTATGGGCTGCGGTGGTGCGCCAGCTCGTGGGTTTGATCTTTTCCTTACTGATCTGGACAAAGGTTATTTTGTGCAAGTCGGAACACCGGCAGGTCTTAGCCTGCTCAGTCCTGCGTATGAATATATAAGACCGGCAAAAACTGAACAAACAGACCAGTATAAAGAGTTCTGGCAGAAACGAGAAGAATGTTTTGTGTCCGGCTTTCAGGGCGATAATCTTCCTGCCATTATGGATGTTGAGTCAGATCACCCGATGTGGCAGGAGCTGGGATCTCGCTGCTTGAGCTGTGGCAACTGTGTGATGGTTTGTCCGACCTGCTACTGTTTTGACATGGTTGATACATTGTCATTGAGCGGTACCTGCGGAGAGCGTTGTCGTCAGTGGGACGGCTGTCAGTTTAACGGTTTTGCCAAAGTAGCAGGCGATTTTAACTTTAGAGCCACAGCCGTTGAACGTTACAAGTTTTGGTTCCGCCATAAATTGCACGGTTTTGAAGATCCATACGGCGATAAGACTTGTGTTGGTTGCGGGCGGTGCCGGGTCTCCTGTCCGGCTGACATAGATCGCATCGTTGAAATGGTGCCTCGCCTGGCAGGTAAATAAGTTTGGAAAGCGGCTGTTTAAGGAATTGAAATAATGAGTGCTACCTTGAAATCACCACTTTTGCCGACCTGCGGTACCTTGCGCTCAATTGAGGAGATTGCGCCTGATAATTTTCTCTACCGTTTTAAATTTACTGATAAGACGTTGAGCTCCTGCATGCCGGGACAGTTTGTACAGCTCTGGTTGCCAGGCGTTGGTGAATCAGCAATATCTATCTGCTCTGGCAAGACTGGTGATACCCTTGAGCTGCTAATCAGGCGTGTCGGACGGGTGACAACGTCAGCAGCCAAGATGACTGAAGGTCAGATAGTTGGATTGCGTGGACCATTTGGCCGTGGATTTCCTGTCGAACATTTTCGAGGCAAGAGTGTCTGTATGGTAGCTGGCGGTTGCGGTGTAGCACCGTTGCGCGGGCTATGGCAGTACCTTCTCGATCATCGCTGTGACTATGACAGACTGACTCTTGTTTACGGGATGCGACGCCCGTCCGATATGCTTTTTGCCCGGGAATTTAAGGAGATGGCAAAACGCAAGGATATTGATCTTTTGCTATCTTCAGAGAATCTGCCGCCAGAAGATAAAACAGTTGTTCCGATGCAGCATGGCATGGTGACAGCAGTACTGCATTCTGCTCCGCTGGCTCCGGATTATCAGATTGCTGTGTGCGGTCCGCCTGTCATGTATAAGTTTGTGGTGCGCGACTTGCGCCGGCGTGGAGTGCCTGACGAAAATATGTGGTTGTCTCTTGAGCGCCACATGAAGTGTGGCATCGGTAAATGCGGGCACTGCTTTGTCAGCGGAAAACTTTCCTGCCAGTGCGGACCTGTCTTCAGGCTGGATGAACTTAAGGGTCTCCCAGAAGCGATTGAGTGCGAGTAGTGAGGAGTAATTGACATGACAGAAAGAGGCAAGTCACTACCAACAATAGCGCTCGAGGAGCTTGCAGGTTGTGCAGGCGAGTTGCTGGTTATACTTGAAAATCTAGATCAACTCCTGCCGTTTGCCCGGGTGCTGCGCTTTCGCTTTGGGCAGAGCCGGAATGATACCGGACCGGTAGACATCTCTTTTGTGGAAGGCTCGGTCAGCCAGCCGCATGATCTGGAGACGTTAAAATTGATTCGGCAGCGGTCAAAAATGGTGATAGCAGTAGGCAACTGTGCTGTCTGGGGATGCGTGCAAGGATCATGCGCTCAGAAGTATCCGGTGCCTGAGATGCTTCGCAAGGTTTACGGAGACGACACGCATATTGATTCCCTGCCTTCGGCAGGGATAGATAATTATATAAAGGTCGACGCCAAACTTTCCGGCTGCCCGATTAATGCCACGCAACTACTGGCAGTGGCAGCCAGCGCTTTACGCGGACACCTGCCCTATGTCATACAGAAGCCAGTGTGCCTTGAGTGCAAATACAAGGAGAATGTCTGTGTACTGGTGGAGCAAGGTTTGCCTTGCCTGGGTCCGGTGACAGCTGCTGGTTGTGGAGCGTTGTGTCCCAGCCTGGGAGCAGCCTGCTATGGCTGTTGGGGTGTGTGCGAAGCACCACAGATTGATGCCATGACGTCGACTCTAACCGACAAGGGCTATAAGTACGAAGAGGTGCGAAGCAGGCTGACTACTTTTGGCGGATCAGAGAAACTCTTCGGACGCGATGAGACGTCCGCCGCAGGAGCCAGCTGTATAACTGCCGAATAGCGGCACCGCGCCAGGAAAGGTTTGAACTGAGGGTAATTGCTTTTGCAGGAGTCAGCTGATGACCGAGTTGGAAAAGAAAACTATTAAGATTGCCGAGGTAACCCGTGTTGAAGGACATTCTGCTGTTCATGTCGAAATTACTGATGGACAGGTGACCGATGTCAAAATGGAGGTCACAGAGGGGAAACGCTTTTTTGAAAGGATGCTGCTCGGGCACCAGTTTAGCGAAATGCCGCACCTCACCTCTCGTATCTGCGCTATCTGCTCGGCAGGACATGTGCTGGCTGCAATTCATTCTGTAGAGCGGGCTTCCGGAATTACTGTATCAGAGACAACACGCCTCTTCCGCCTTCTCATGCAGATGGGTATGTTCATTGAGTCTCATGCTACGCATATATACGCTTTGGCATTGCCTGACTTTGTCGGTGCTCAAGATGTGGCTGATCTGGCTACTCGCTTTCAAGCAAAGTTTATTGAATGGACCAAGTTGCGCAGTCTCGGTGCTGCTATTCAAACTACAGTTGGTGGGCGCCCCTTCCATCCAGTGAATCTGCATGTGGGCGGCTTGTCGCATTATCCATCTGTTGCTCAATTAGAGCCGCTTCTGGCGCAGCTCAAAGAGTATCAGCAGATTGCTGTTGATCTGTGCGAGTTGCTTTTAGGCTTTGCTCCGCCAGTGCGCCGAACTACAGATCCTTGTTACATGGCGCTTATTCCGCCTGACGGTGAGTATGGTTATATGGGCGATCGCGTCAAAGCAAGCGATGGCTGGGAAGACAGCATTGACAATTACAAAGAATATCTTGGCGAAAAAGTTTTGCCATATAGCCATGCCAAACAATCGAATGCGCGGGGCAAGTCGCTTATGGTAGGCTCTCTGGCGCGATTGGCTCTCTTTGGAGATCGTTTAGGGCGGATGGCCAAGCCGCTTTATGAGAAGAGCCCAATTGCTTCCGGTGATACCAACACTATCTGGAATAACCTTGCTCAAGCTCTGGAGCTTGTTGATGCCATCGAACAGAGCATTGCTATCATTGGGAAACTTAAGAGCACTCCTTACCAGATTGATTTACATGATCCGCGTAAGCAATCTATTAAGGCTGGCTCAGCAACAGGAGCTACAGAATGTCCGCGCGGCACTCTTTATCATCATTTTGTACTCGATGACTCAGGCAAGATTATGGAAGCAGATATTGTCACTCCTACTGCTCAAAATGTCGGGCGGATGGAAGTGGATATTAGAGAAGTGGTGCAGCAGGCGAAGGACCCCACAGCCGCTGAGGTTCGTGATCACCTGGAGACCTTGCTGCGTGCATATGATCCTTGCAACACGTGTGCTACGCACATGGTGAGTATCAGCTATCGCTAGGTCCAATACCGGACAGTTAAGACGTAGGTGCGCGTCGGGACGCGCCCGCTGGGCGGCTCGCGAGCCGGCCCTACAAGTTGTAGACCGCTTATCTAAACGGTATTGCCGCTAGGTGCGTAAACAGAAAGCTTCCGGGATTGTAAAGAGGCCTGATCTTTATCGGTGACTCTTACAGCAGAAAGCAGGTTTGCTCTGCTTGGCAATCGATATACGGTAACAATTACTGCGTTGGGCTTGGATCATCGGCTAGAACCGGTTATCCTTAACTAGCAGGTATAGATAGGATTGATTGCAAGCAGATGTGCGGTCTCATTGGTGTTGTTGGAACAGTTGAATCTGCCTATGAAGTCTATTTAGGTTTGATGAACCTTCAGCACAGAGGTCAGGATGGCGCTGGCATCTTGACTACTGAAACAAAGTGTGGCTCCGAATTCCACTTGCAGAAAGGCACTGGACTTGTTGAAAACGTCTTTTCGGAACGTTCATTCAAGAACCTGCGTGGCACAGCGGCCATAGGGCATACGCGGTATGCAACTATCAGCCGGAATGATCCTAATCTGTTGCAGCCGTTTCTCGATTACAAGGCTGGTATTGGGCTTGGGCATAACGGACAGATTGTCAACTTCTACGAGCTGCGCGACCGGCTTAGTAATGCCGGTGTCCCAGTGAAAGACTTGGAGTCCGATTCCGACCTGATATTACGGCTTTTGACCGCCACGCTCAATCAGGATAAGGCGGTCGGTGCAGATGAGCTGTTTCAGGCGGTGGGCAGCATTATGGACGAGCTGGTTGGCAGTTATGCAGTAGTTGGGCTGGTCAAGGACGGCTCACTGTTTGGCTTGCGTGATCCAAATGGAATCAGGCCGCTTTTCATCGGAACAAAAGCCAATGAGAGCGGTGAGACTGCTCATGCTCTGTCTAGCGAAACAGTAGTGCTTAATTTCCTTGGTTATACAAAGATTGAAGAAGTTGCTCCTGGTGAGCTGGTTTATATCGATAATGTCGGTGGACTATCTCGCAAACGTCTATGTGAGAGAGCTTATGCACCATGCATGTTTGAGTGGGTCTACTTTGCACGTGTCGAATCGAAGTTTGGTTCTACTTCTGTCTACAGAGCGCGTTTTAAGCTCGGTCAGATTCTGGCTCAGCAGCTGCAGCAGGAAGGGATTGAGGCTGATGTTGTTGTTCCAGTTCCCGAGACAAGCCGAATTGCTGCTGTGGCTATTGCAGAGACTCTTAATCTGCCGTGCCGTGAGCTTCTGATAAAGAACAGGTATATTCAGCGAACGTTTATTCTCGAAGGGCAGGAATCGCGACTGGAGGCGATAAGACGCAAACTTTTCCCTATTGCCGAAGAGATAGAAGGGAAGCGTTGCCTGATCGTTGATGATAGTATCGTTCGAGGCAATACAGCCCGGCAGATTGTGAAACTGGTGCGCCAAGCTGGTGCGCGTGAAGTTATTCTTGTCTCCAGCTGCCCACCGATAGACAGTCCGTGCTATTACGGGATTGATTTTCCCAGTCCCGATGAGCTAATCGCCTACAATCGGAGCAACGATGAGATTGCTGCGGCACTTGGTGTTGATCGAGTGGTCTTTCAGTCTGTAGCAGGATTAGCCTCAGCACTTCAGCAACCTTCCTTGTGCACAGGCTGTATTACTGGAGTCTATCCTACAGACACTGGATGTGCCGCAGAGTTCGAGATACACAGGCAGCACGACAGGAACTGTCCCTCACTGAGGACATGTTGAGATGCAGATTAATGTCGTCTTCGGGAGTGTCTCAGACAAGCATGTTTATGAACCGTTATGCGAGCAGTTGCGCTCCATTGAGGGGCTCAGTGTGCACCAGGAAGTCTGTTCGGCGCATAGAGAGCCGGAGCAACTGCGCTCTTTTATTAAGGAACATCCATGCGATCTCGTTATTGCTGGAGCTGGACTGGCTGCCCACCTGCCTGGTGTCATAGCTTCGCAGACATCAACGCCGGTCATAGGCATACCTGTTTCCGGTGTGCTTCAAGGTCTCGATGCGCTTCTGTCGGTGTTGCAGATGCCTAAAGGAATGCCGGTCCTGACTTCTGGCATTGAAAGTGTCAGCACAGTCGTTCGTTTTGTCAACTGGTATCAAAAGCACCAGGCACATCCGCCGGTGTTATATGTAGTGGCATCTCCGGAAGCAGGAGAACTTGTGCGCAAGTTCCGCGAGCCGCTCGAAGCGATCAACTGGCGTTTTGTCAATCATCCTTGCGAGGCTGAAAACCTGACTGGGCTTGATTACCAGCCTGCAGTGCTGGAAGTCTGGCTGGTTAACCTTGGTGATAAAAATGAACAACGTGAGTTTGTTGAAAGGTTTGCCCAGTCGGGTGACGCAGCGCATGAGAATACATGTGCTGCAATTGCCGTGCCGGTTGTGCTGCAGAAGGAGTACAGCGGCGATCTGAGGCTGTTTTCCGAGCTGACTGGTGCTGGTGCTCTCTGGGTCGGTGTGAACAATATTACTAATGTCCATCTGTCCGTTCTCAAACTCTGGCCATGCAGTGTGGCAGAGCGCGTTCTTCTATGGGATCTCAAGCGAGGAAGCAAAACTGGTGTCGTCGCCTAACATGCAAAATTGGCAACTTCTTTATGACGGTTCTGTCAAGCGAGTCTGGCAGTCGCCGTACAAAGCTGATCAGATTCTTTTCGAGTACACGGACGATTATTCCGTCTTCGACTGGGGAAAGATGCCGGATACGATTGCTCATAAGGGTACGTCGCTGGCCGCGCTCGGCGCCTACTTTTTTGAAGAGCTCGCCAGAGCTGAGAGATGGGCAATGCTGCCAACTTCGCCACACCTCGAGCGTTTTGATAAAGGCTGGCTGAAACGCCGCTGGGCACACCCGTGTTTTGTCAATGAACTGGCCTTGCATGGCGCCAGAAGTCACTACCAGGATCTGGTTGCTCCTAATGGACAGCGGATTGAGTTCAGTCAGCTCGGTGGCTGTACCGGTCCAATCTTTCTCGAGGTGCTCAAAGCCGAGGTAGATCGTCCGGTAGTGCATCATTTGATTGGACAGCCAGTTTACTTCTACCCGCAACGAAAAAATGTTGTTGCACCGCGATTGATACCATTGGAAGTGGTATTCCGTTTTGGCATGCCGGCGGGCAGTTCGCTCAAGGCTCGTCTGGATGCAGATCCTGGTTATATTCAGATGCTCGAGCTTTCTGGAATTCCTAGTGAAGGACAGATGTTTGAGCATCCAGTTGTCGAGTTTTTCACCAAGCTTGAATCAAAAGATCGACTTCTAACAGCACAGGAGGCGGCACTAACCTCCGGGCTGTCAGCTGAACAGTTTGAAAGACTGATTGAATTTGCTTTCGATTTATCTCTGGCGCTGTATGCGCTTTTTGCCGAGCGAGGCATTGAGCTTTGGGATGGCAAGTTTGAGTTTGTGGCGACTGGTTCGGGCGTGATGCTTGCTGATAGTATTGGCCCTGATGAGTTGCGACTTGTCTATAAAGACTGCCATCTTTCTAAAGAACTAATCCGTCAGGTTTACCGCGGCAGCAGCTGGGAGAACGCTTTGAAAGAGGCCCAGCAGCTAGCCAAAGGTAGAGCTGGTGCTTCCTGGAAAGAGATTTGCATAAGTGAGCTCAACGCACGACCTGAGCCGTTGCCGTTAGCGTTTAAAGCGATTGTTGATAAGTTGTATGGTGCGCTTACCAATCACATAATGGGGCAGGAGATTTTCAAAGATCATCCAAGCCTGGACGGTTTTATTCAAGCTCTCCCGAGGTGATTAATGCTATCCAGTATAAGAAATACAATTGTGTACGAGCCGATCAAAGTCCTTGTCATTGGCAGCGGCGGTCGCGAACATGCCTTGTGCTGGAAGCTGGCGCAAAGTCCGTTGGTAAGGCGTTTGTATTGTGCTCCTGGCAATGGCGGTACTGATTTGGTTGCCAAGACTGAGAATGTTGCCATAGCAGTTGATGATTCTCACGCGCTCACTCAGTTTGCTGTTACTAATAAGATTGACCTTGTTGTAGTCGGGCCAGATAATCCGCTGGCAAATGGCATAGTTGACATCATGGAAGGATGCGGGTTGCGTGTCTTCGGACCCAACAAAGCGGCTGCCCGCCTCGAGTGGAGCAAGGCATATGCAAAGGAGGTAATGAAAGCAGCAGGGATACCGACAGCTCGCTTTTATACATGTGACTCTTATGACAGCGGAGCTGAGCATGTTAAACAGAACTCCTGGGCTCGCGTTGTTAAAGTTGATGGACTGGCGCTTGGCAAAGGTGTCTATGTCTGCGATTCGGAGGAAGAAACGCTGGAGGCTCTTGCTGAAGTTTTTGCATCCAGACGTTTTGGTGATGCGGGTAATTGTGTAGTGTTAGAGGAACGCTTGGCTGGAGAAGAGATTTCGCTGCTGACCTTTTGTGACGGCAAGCGGCTCGTACCGATGCCGCCATGTCAGGATCACAAGAGAAGGTTTGCTGGGGATAAAGGAGCAAATACCGGCGGTATGGGTGCTTTTTCGCCGGTAGACTTATATGAGAGCTGCAAGAATGAAATATCTTCTCAAGTACTGGTTCCACTCGAGCGTGCTCTTAACGACGGGACTCTGTTTTATAAGGGGATTCTGTACATCGGCTTGATGATGGTTCCTGGCGAATGCACTCAAGCTCAGAAGTACAATCCTTACGTGCTTGAGTTTAATGCGCGTTTTGGCGATCCAGAAACACAAGCGCTCCTGCCAAGGCTGCGGAGCGACCTTCTGCCGGTATTGTGGGCATGTACTGAAGGGACTCTCGATGAGACAAGACTGGAATGGTCGACCGATGTGAGCTGTTGTGTGGTGGCAGTGACGCAGAGCTACCCTGGTGCATCCTCAAAGGGGGACGATATTGTGCTTGGAGCTCTACCGCCGGGAACAACTCTTTTCCATTCAGGAACGGCTCTTGTTAACGGCAAGCTTCAAACAGCCGGTGGCCGCATCCTATCGGTGACAGGTATGGCACCGTCCATGGAGGTAGCTGTGCATAACGCATATCTTGGGCTGCGTGCCGTTAGCTTCGCTAATATGGATTTTCGCTGCGACATTGCACGGAGGGCGAAAGCACAATGCCGATCAAACTAGCTGTGCTTGTCTCCGGACGAGGCTCTAACCTGGAAGCTATTTTGAAAGCAATAGCCAATGGTGAGCTCGATGCGCAGGTGCAGCTTGTGCTCTCTAATCGTGCGCAGGTGGCTGCGCTGGAAATTGCCAGGCGGTATGGTGTTGATGTTTTTGCTGTTGAAAGCAAGGGATTGAGCCGTCGAGAGCATGAGCAATGCTTGCTCCAATATATTGATAAGTACAAGATTGACTTTGTTGTGCTTGCCGGCTATATGAGAGTTCTCACCAGGCACTTTCTCCAGCATTTTCAGGACCCTGCCGGTTATTACAAGGTGATTAATATTCACCCCTCCCTTTTGCCGTCATTTCCCGGGCGATCAGCTTATGAGGATGCGTTTGCCTATGGTGTCAGAGTTTCCGGTGTTACTGTTCACCTGCTGGATGACCTTGTCGATCATGGACCAATCCTTGCTCAAGAGTCGTACCTGCGGCTGGAATCGGATACGCTGGAGACTTTCCAGGCGCGCGGGCTTGCCATTGAGCATGTGCTTTATCCGGCAGTTTTGCAGTCGATCTCGCGACAAGGGATACGACTGCTCCCCAAGACACGGCATATTGAGAAAGCAGAAGCTGTGGCCGCAGCCAGCGGCTCTTGCGAAACAGTGCGAATTCGGCGAGGTGCCAAAGAATGCCAGTGAGTGATGAGGTAGTAAGCGTATGACCAAAGCAACAACAGCTCAAAAGGCGGACAAACCGGCTGACATCGCCTGTAGCGAATCAGTGCTTTGCCTGGCTGTGGTACCGCTCCAGACACTATCTGAAGAGAGCAAGATAGTTTCGTTCCCAATCTATTGGGTGCATTGCAATGAAGCTGGACGTGATCTTGCAGGCGATCTACAACTGGTTGGCGCCTTGGAAGAGATTCTGACAGATCCGCTCTTGGAAAAGCTGTGGTGTGTGCCTGCTGGTGAGCAGAAGCCGTGGGCTCAGCAATGGGCAGAGAAAGGATTCCGTTTCTGGGCAGAGCGACAGTTTTGCCCAGGAGTCACCGATAATCTTGCACATACTGTCGAGGAGGCTCTGGCACTGAAGAATATTGCAGGTGGAATTAAGGTAGCATCAGGAACAGCTTTCTTGTTCAGATCCGACAGTGAGATGGCATCCAGGGCGGCAGTTGACAGGTACAGCCGGTATCGCTTCTACCACCCGCTAAGCGATCATTTTGAGATTCACGATCTTTCTGGCAAGAAGGCTGCTCGGGAGACTTATCTCACCTTCCCTGCTGTGCATTTGCCGAAGCCAAAGCCGGCTCAGGTAATTTCGCTTGATTTGAGCGAAGAGTGTCTTGAAGAGCTCAGCCGCACACGGCTGCTGGCTTTAAATGGTGCTGAGATGGCGGCAATAAAGAAGTATTTTAAAAAGAAGGAGATCAAAAAGGCGAGAGCAGCCAGGAAGCTTCCTGAATGGCCAAACGACGTCGAACTGGAGATCATTGCTCAGACATGGTCTGAGCATTGCAAACATAAGATCTTTAACGCCAAAATTGCACATACTGATCATAGCGGCAGTGGTAGCGACCGTCCTGTTGTAATTAAGAGTTTGTATAAGAGCTATATACAGGCTGCCACTACCGCGCTTGCAGATCAACGACCAGATCTGTTGTCTGTGTTTGAAGACAACTCAGGTGTTGTTCGTTGGGATGACGAATCGGCAGTGTGCTTTAAAGTTGAGACGCACAACTCGCCCTCAGCGCTTGAACCATACGGTGGTGCTCTGACAGGCATTCTTGGCGTTAACCGAGATATTCTTGGTACTGGCCTTGGTGCTAAGCCCATCTTCAATACTGACGTTTTTTGCTTTGCCTTCCCAACAGAATCGCTACCGGAGCGGCCGAAGTTGCTGCCTGCCAAGACCATCCTGGATGGAGTGCGTAAAGGTGTTGAGGATGGTGGTAATAAGAGCGGTATTCCGACAGTCAACGGTGCCATCTACTTTCATCCTGGTTATCGGGCCAAACCGCTGGTCTTTTGCGGCACTGGCGGATTGATGCCACTTTCTGTGGGCGGAATGTCGGCAATTGCTAAACATACTGCTGTCGGAGATACAATTGTTATGGCCGGCGGGCGTGTTGGTGTAGATGGAGTGCATGGGGCTACCTTCTCTTCCGAGGCGCTTCACGAAGGATCTCCAGTATCGGCTGTTCAGATAGGCGATCCATTTACACAGAAGCGGCTTTCCGACTTTATTATCGAGGCTCGAGACCAGGGGCTGATAACTGGCATCACCGACAACGGTGCAGGCGGATTGTCATCCTCGGTTGGTGAAATGGCTCGATTGACAGGTGGTGCTGTGATTGAGCTTGACGAAGTTCCGCTCAAGTATCCTGGCCTTACCGATTGGGAGATAGTTGTATCCGAGTCGCAAGAGCGTATGACTTGCTCGACGAGGAGGTTTGAGGAGCTGCAGAAGCTTGCCTGCAAGCATAGAGTTGAAGTTAGCGCTATTGGTACCTTTAACGAGAGCGGTTTTTTTGAGGTTACTCGTGCAGGCAAACCGGTGGCATTATTAGACCTTGTTTTCTTGCATGATGGACTACCTGAGATGAATCTTGAGTCTGAGTGGAGTCCTCTTCACATTGAATCAGAGATTGGACCGTCTCCACGCGAGCTGTCTCAATCGCTTATCTCCTTGCTTTCGCACCCAAACATATCCAGTCGGGAGGCTGTCATCAGACAGTATGATCATGAGGTGCAGGGCACAAGCGTAGTCAAGCCGCTCATGGGCCCGCAACAGCAGGCTCCGTGCGATGCGGCCGTGCAAAAGCCACATTATGACAAGGATGCGGCTCTAGTGGTGTCATGTGGGTTGGCTCCGGCATTGAGCAAGTTTGACACTTATCTGATGGCTGTTTCGGCGGTAGATGAGGCGGTGCGCAATGCAGTTTGTGTTGGTGCCGATCCAGCGACACTGGCTATTCTAGATAATTTCTGCTGGCCCGACCCGGTAGCAGGAGCGCGTAATCCTGATGGCAAGTACAAGCTAGGTCAGCTTGTACGGGCTTGCCAAGGCTTGTTTGATGCTGCGATCGCCTATGCAACGCCTATAATCTCGGGCAAAGACAGCATGAAGAATGATTTTGATGATGGTGTACTGCGTTTGTCGATACCGCCGACACTGCTGGTCTCTGCACTGGGCAAGATATCTCATTGCGAGAACGCTGTAACGATGGAGTTTAAGTCGGCAGGCGACCTTATCTATCTTGTGACTGCTGGGACTATTGGGCTTGCAGGTAGCCAGTATGAGGAGATTCAAGGGTGGTCTTCGGGCTGGCTGCCAACAACTGACATCAAGAGGGCAGCCTGGCTGTATCGCACACTCCACAGTGCTATGGTGAGCGGTTGGGTACGCTCCTGCCATGATCTCTCTGAAGGAGGGCTTGGTGTGGCGCTGGCTGAATGTGTGATTGGCAGTAAACTTGGTGCTCGCATCGACTCAGATAGAGTGCTGTCAACATTCAATGACATTCCTGGAGATGTTGCTGAGCGATTCGGCTTGAACAAACGCCTTGATATAGCTTTGTTTGCTGAAGGACCCTCACGAATGTTGGTGTCGATTGATCCTCAACACCAGCGCAGATGGGAGACCCTGTGGGGCGGTGTCGGCTGCTTCCGCCTTGGAGCCGTTGAGCAGTTGAGCCGGCTGAGGATTTTGTCAGCAGTTGGAAAGCCGCATCTCGATATGACAGCAGAGGGTCTTTCTTTTGCCTGGAAGTCAGCTTTGCCGTTCGGAGAGGAAAATAACTAATGAGCCAACCAAAAGCGTTGATTATTTGTGGAGATGGAATTAATTGCGATGCTGAGACAGCATGGGCGCTTAACTTGGCTGGATTCGATGCGGAGCGTGTGCATGTAAGCGACCTTTTGCAACGTCCTGCGTTGTTGGACAGCGTCAAAATGCTTACTTTACCGGGCGGTTTCTCCTTCGGTGATGAAATTGCATCTGGTAAGGTGCTGGCTTTGAAGATTAAGGACCATATGAGCGACCTTCTCCACCAGTTTGTCGAGAACGGGAATCTTGTGCTCGGCATCTGCAATGGGTTCCAGGTTCTGGTGCAGATCGGCTTCTTGCCGCTGTCAGACAGAGACGCACCACGAGTGGTGACGCTCACCAAAAATGGAGGTGGCAAGTTTGTCAATCGCTGGGTAGATCTTGTTGTCGACAGCAGTGTCCCCTGTCATTTCTTCGATTCGCTTGAGGTGTTGCAGCTACCTGTGCGTCACGGTGAAGGGCGGCTTGTGGTTGCAGGCGAGATGCCGCTTGCAGTAGATACTGTCAAGCAGCATGCTCCCTTGCGTTATAAGGAGGACTTTAACGGCAGTTTTGACAGAATTGCAGCACTGTCAAATTCCACCGGTACAGTTCTGGGTTTGATGCCGCATCCAGAAGCTTTTGTGCGATGGACTCAGCATCCCAACTGGCATCGCACTTTGCCAGAGGTCGATAAGACCAGGCGCAAGACCAAAGTGGTTGTCGAGACAGAGCCACATGGTCTGGTCATTTTGCGTAATGCTGCCAGGATGTTGGGTGCTCAGACATGACAGATAGTGATTACACTTATGCAGCAGCTGGAGTCAATATTCACAGGGCTGAATCTTTTGTTGAGCGATTGAAGTCTTCTTCTCGGCGAGCAGGGCATACACAGCTCTGGCCAGGTGCTGGTGGGTATGCTGCAGTTTATCCGGTCACTGAGAACCAGGGTATTGCTCTTACAACAGATGGTGTTGGTACCAAGCTTTTAATAGCTTGCCAATTGAAGCAGTACGATACTATTGGGATAGACCTGGTGGCAATGTGTGCCAACGACCTCATCTGTGTTGGTGCCAGACCAACGTTGTTTCTTGACTATTATGCTGTCGGCTCTCTGGAAGAGACGCAGGCTGACGCGTTAATTGCCGGGATTGTGTTCGGCTGCGATCTCTCAGGCATGATTTTAGCCGGGGGCGAGACAGCTGAAATGCCTGATTTGTACGACAGTTCGCACTTTGACATTGCCGGGTTTGCTGTCGGTGATGTGTCCAGGCAGCGACTGCTCACTGGCGACCAGATTAGACCAGGGCAAAAACTGGTCGGGGTAGCCTCCAGCGGCATTCATTCTAATGGTCTGTCTCTAGCACGCAAGATCTTGCAAAGTGATGAGCGGCATATGAAGCAGTTGCTCACTCCAACAAGCATTTATGTTAAGCCGGTTAATGAGCTGTTGGAGGTGCAGAGTGAGCAGGTGACCGGGATTTCTCATATAACAGGCGGGGGCTGGCGCAACATTCTGAGACTCAACAAGCAAGTCGGGTATCATATTGATAATCCGCTGACGGTCTGCCCGATTTTTTCCGAGCTTGGCAAGTTCGTGTCGCAGGACGAGATGTACAAAACATTCAATATGGGAATGGGTTTATGTCTGGTAGTGCGACAAGACACCAGGGTGGTTATTGAGGCGTTTGCCTCTGCTGGTTTTAAGGCATCCGAGATTGGTTTTGTGACTGATAAGACAGGACAGATAACAATTGCAGGTTCACAGGTTGTTCTTCATAATTAATGGCATCCCAAATATTTGAGGAAGTTTGAGCACATGCTGACAATTCTAGTAAGCGTCTCCGACAAGACCGGTTTGGATAAGTTCCTCAAGCGACTGGAGCGGTTTGACACGCTGAAACTAATAGCTACCAGGAGTACCAGTAAGTTTCTTGAAGAACATGGTTTTGCCTGCACCACAGTGGAGGAGCTAACAAAGTTTCCTGAGATACTTTCTGGTCGTGTGAAGACATTGCATCCCAAGGTATTAGGTGGCATTCTCTCCCGCCCGTCAGTCGAAGATAGGAATGTCTTGTCGCAGATGGATATTCCTGAGATTGATATGGTTGTAGTCAATCTTTATCCTTTTGAAGCGAAGCTCAAGGAAGGTTTGAGCGAACCGGAGATGGTCGAACATATTGATGTTGGCGGCGTTACTCTGCTGCGAGCTGCTGCCAAGAATTTCCAACGAGTAGCTGTCGTTTGCCATCCGGATGAGTATGATCTGGTGATTGAGAATATGGATGCCAACGGCGGGCAGATGACTGTAGCAGCCAGAAAGATGCTGGCATATAATGCCTTTCAAAAGAGTTCCGGGTATGATCAGCAGATTGCCTCTTATTTTGCCAGACAGGTTGCTGCTGGAGAACTTGATCTGGAGATTCCTGAACTAATAGATATTCGTCTCAGTCAGCACGAAGCGCTTAGGTATGGTGAAAATCCGCATCAGGCTGCCGGTTGGTATCAAGATGATGCTGGACGTTTCCCTGATTTTAAGTCGTTCCCACCATTTGAACAGCTTCAGGGTAAAGAGATCTCAGCTAACAATATTACAGATGTCTATGCTCTGGTGAGAATCCTGCGTGAGCTGACCGGTCCGGCTGCTTGCATAATTAAGCATAACAACCCTTGTGGTGTGGCATTAGGTAGAACTCTTGCCGAGGCTTTCGAAAAAGCGCATGCTTGTGATCCGCTCTCTGCATTTGGTGGCATATACGGAGTTACCGGCAGAATAGATGGTGCACTGGCAAAACGCATCATTGAGGGGTTTGTTGAAGTAGTTGTTGCTCCTGGATTTGAGCCAGAAGCGCTTGATGCTTTTAGGCGACGAAAAAATCTCAGGGTACTGCGCATTGAGCCCGCAGTGCTGCATCCTTCGCATTTCGGAGCATGGAAGGTCAAAGACCTCCAGGAGTTCGGCTGGATTGTCGAGAAGGAGACGGAGCCGCCGGTTACACCGCTACAGTTTAAATGTATAGTGGGTACTCCACCAGGACCAGATCTGTTGCCTGATATTGGATTTGCCTGGTCGGTAGTGAAGCATCTTACGTCTAATGCTATCTTCATAGCCAGGCACGGCTCATCCATCGGATTTGGCATGGGGCAGACCAGTCGCATAGCTGCAGTCAAACATGCTCTGGCTCAGGCAGGGGATAAGGCAGCTGGAGCTATTATGGCTTCCGATGCGTTCTTCCCGGCGGTTGATAATATTGAAGCTGCTGCAAAAGCAGGGATAAGTCTCATTATTCAACCGGGCGGCAGCGTGAAAGATGAAGACGTAATTGCAGAATGTGCTAAGGCAGGCATCACAATGCTCTTCACAGGGCAGCGTGGCTTCAGACATTAAGGTGCAATGGTAGTCTGCATACAAGATTGACTGCCTGCCAGACCCAATACCGTTTAGATAAGCGGTCTACAACTTGAAGAGGGGCGGCTCGCGAGCCGCCCAGTGGGCGCGTTCCGACGCGCACCTACGTCTTAACTGAACGGTATTGTTGCTAGATCACAGGCAGCACAGCATTTGGCGCATGGGAAACAGGCTCTTGCTTGGCAGATCCTGCGAAGTTTAGATGTTATACTCTGCGGCATTGGCTAGCCAGTTTTTCGGCAGGAGGACAGCAGCATGATGGCAAGGGTAAACACTTCAGGATCCTTTATGCGAACCGTATCATCAGTCTTTGCAGCGTTGTTGTTGCTGTCAGCTGTCCCATGCTGTGCAGCTATTCAGACAGACGGGAATGCTCTGGTTCCAGGGTGTAACCAGTTCGGCGTGAAGTTGTTACAGCTGATCGACAAGTCCTCCGCCGGCAAGAATATCTTAATCTCCAGCTATAGCATCTCTGAAGCAATGAATATGACTGCATCTGGTGCCTCTGGCGCCAGCACTCGCGAAATTTATGACGTCATTGACGGGAGCAAACTTTCGGCTGAAGCGATTAGTTCTGCAGCAAAGCAGCTCAGAGATTCATTGCGTGAGTCAACGGACGCTGATCCTAAGGTTAAGATTACAATCGCCAATTCTCTCTGGGTAAGTCAGCAGGTTGTGCTGAAGAAGAGCTTTATCGACGAATGTAAATCAATGTATGACGCAATGGTTCGCAATGTCGATTTTGGCACAGCTGCTGCAGTGGACGCTATTAACAACTGGGTTAAGCAAGCAACAATTGGCAAGATTAGCAAGTTGGTCAGTCGCAGCAATGTGGATAGCTCCACTGTTGCTGTACTCGTCAATGCAATCTATTTTAAGGGGCTCTGGTCAAAACCGTTCAAGAGTCAGCTCACAACTGATCAGGAGTTCCACAGGACGAACAATGACACCAAAATGGTCAAAATGATGAATGACACCAGGAAGTTTTTGTACGCTTCCAGTGGAGATGCTGAGATGATTGCTCTTCCTTACGGGCAGGGGCGTATGCGTATGCTTGTAGTCCTGCCTGCCAAAAACCTGACTGCCAGTGCCTTCTTGTCCAGCCTGAACACTGATAAGCTCATGAATATGAGACGCTCTCTCAATTCTCGTCAGGTCAATCTCCTTCTGCCCAAGTTTAAATTGGAGTTTGGTGTTTACTCGCTGCCTCCTGCTTTGAAGATGATGGGCATTAAGGGAATCTTTCGGGGCGGGGAGTTCCAGAAAATGAGTTCAGCTGGAGCCACGTTCCAAGTTACAGACGTTCTTCATAAGGCAATCATGGAAGTTGATGAAGAAGGGACGGTGGCTGCAGCTGCAACAGCTGTTTTAATTTCCAGACACGCAGTGCAGTTTGAACAACCGCTCGAAATGCGTGTCGATCATCCATTCCTAGTATTCATTGAAGACACCAAATCTGGGATGTTGCTATTCTCGGGGCTTGTTAGAGATCCTCAATTTTGAAAGTGTATAAGCTCAATGTTTGACTATGCAATCAGCAGGAGGGACTTTCTGATCTGTTATGGGCTGTAATCACCAGGTTCGGAAGAACGATTATTGACTCTGGTGTCAGGAAGCGAAAGATGATTGAGAGCCACATCGACGAAGACAAGTGATGACGGATCTCTCTGCACTACATAAGTTGCGCTGTGCTGTTTGTTGCTGCCAGGCTCTGTTCTGTTTGAATCTGAGCCGACCGAGATTCCGTCTGGTACTCTGGTCAGCCCTTTGCTTAAGGAGATGCTCTGGCGCGAGGACAATATCTCTTCAACATTTATTGCCGTGCGAGAGAGGATAAAGACCAGATGCTCAATGCCTGGATTATTGTCGAAGCGAATGAGCCCGTTGCCGGGAAGAACATACTCTTGACCGGCATGGAGCAAATTGTTCTGTGGTGATGCTGGCGATGGGAATAGACGGGCTTGTTTGCCGGTTGTACCTTCAGCTAAGGCGATATAGGCATAGCCGGTGAAGCTGGTTTTGATATGTATAGCAATACCGTCACCGCTATAAAAAGAATCGTCAGCCGAACAAAGGATGGGGGTTTGTCCGGCGCGGTGCAATTCAATTGTGTAAGACAGACCGTTGCTTAACACTGCGGACGGTTTGTGTAGCTGCTCGACAAAGAGATCTTTGGCATTTTCATTTGCCGGAGCAACTGGCTGCTGCGCGAGCGCACTATGAGCAGTAACAATAACGGTGAGGAAAACAGCCAGGCACAGGTTGACAAGGCAACGTTTTCGACCGGATTGCGTAAACTGGTTAGCCATATCACTCCGTTGTAGACGAGTTGTGAGTTTTTTGTGTGTCCAGCCTGGCGTCGTTGTCCAGCAAGCCGCGTCCTGACCAGTGCCCTGCCAGCAGTGGTGTCTGTTTGTTAGCAAAGTCGCTCAGAACCTCCTGAGATACTTTATTCCGCAGTTGTGTAAATATGTTGTGAAAGTCCTGATATTGCGGGTTCTGCTCTAATGTCTCAATTAACTGCCGAGTAAAGACTGCATTTTGATACCGTTTCGATTCCCACGAACGTTCGTTGCAATCACTTGATGAGACGAGGAGCTGGTAGGCTGAGCTGACAAGGAGATCCGGATCTGCATTGCTGGCTGTGATAGCACCAGGGGCACCGAGACCGCCGGCATAACAGGTGTCGAGTATAACAAAGGCGTGTCTTTTCTTGAGCTTGCTGCGCACCATCCGTACTATGCTCTGCATCGGCATTGATGTTGTGAAAAGATGATCCAGGCTGGTGTCATAAGTGACAACAGAGTTTGAGGCGCCCAGCTCTTTGTATGCAGGAGTTCCATGTGAAGAGATAAAGACAAAGACTAAATCGCCCGGATGTGTGACTGCAGGCAGCCAGCTGCCAGCCAGGCAGTCAGTAATTGCTGCTCTGGTAGCATTGCTGTTCAGGAGAGTCTTTATATGATCCGGCTTAAAGCCAGCTTTAGCGATGAGAAACTGTTCCAGATCCTGGGCATCTTTGGCCGGGTAGTGCAGGTAATGAATCTGCGGGTCAGCAAACTGTGAGACTCCCACAACCATCGCCCAGCGGTCGTGTACTGTCTCGGCTACCGGGGTTGAGCTTTCCGTAAAGCCAAAAATATGGTCAAGATGTTTCTTGAGCGTATGCAAATGGCTGGCTTCATCAGCAAAACTGAGAGCGTATTGACGATCAGCAGAAGCAGTAGCTTTCTGTCCCAGGCGCTCACGGCAATAAGAACGCCAGAGCGAGGCTTGAGCTGCTTCCAGGCGGTTGCCGCGCTGAATTGGAGAACGCTCCAGACCGACCAGAGATCTTGTCAGATGTCGATCTGCCTGGTCATACTGCCCGGCTAGTGCTGCCACTACACCCAGTGATTCGTCGGCAAGCGGATCGAGCTCTTTTGTTGCAGGGGAATTCAGCTCTGTTTTAGCAAGTTCTATTTGGTGGCGGGCAGGCTGCTGTTGATTGCTCAGTGCATAAGCAAATGCTAGTGCTCTGTGCAGATGTCCGCGAGTTTCTGCAGTTGGTGCTTGTGCTGCTGCTCTTTCAAGCCAGGCAATTGCCTGCTCCTCTTTCTTTTGTGCGATATACAGATCCCCAAGATAATAAGTGGCATAGGAGTTGTCTGGTTCGTTTTCCAGGCACTGCTTCAGCTCATTTTCAGCTTTCTGGTAGTCGCCTGACCAGAAAGAGGCACACCCTGAATAGAAATAGAGATCGCCCAACTGAGTTTTCTGGTCAGGATTAGCCTCTGCTATGGACAGAGCCAGCCTGGCGCAATGGGCTGAGGACACCGGCTGTCCGAAGCAAAGATAAAAGATAGCAGAACTTTTGTATGAGTTTAATTTGGCACTTTTAAGAGGTGTCCGGGCTGCCTGCAAAGAGGCAGCTCCTGGCAACTCCAGCGCATCCACAATCATCTGCCACTCAAGCAAGTTTGCGTCTGACTGTTCATACAGATCATTAAGCTCATCGTCATTCTTGCGGAAAGTCTCGACATCATAACTGTCTGCTGCTTTGAGATGAGACAAGATATGTTCTTGAACTGAGCGTGCCAGAAGGCTGGATCTTTGAGCGCAACTAAGAATGCGAGCAGATGCCTCGCCTGAGGCAATTTTGAGCTTCGGCTCGGGTGTGATTAAAGGTGGCTGTGCACGCAGGAGCCCTTTACTGTTCTCCTGTGCGTAAGCAGCAGGAGACAGGAGCAGAAAAGAAACAGCAAGACAGACCAGAGCAGTAAAACTCTTGACAAAAGCTCTACCAGCTAGTGACATGCCTGAAAGCAGTTGTATCTGCTCCTTTTAGCTACTGCGGTGGTATGAGAGATGGGCAGCTTTTTGCTTTAGCTAATATCTCCTGGTGATACTGGCTGTATTTGGCAGCTGTATGCTCGGCTGGGAGCAAGACGCGCTCTTTGTCGTAAGCTGCTGCGGCAGGATCTTTCCAGGCGTCATAAGGGAAATCCCAGCTCTTATTGCGGCGGTACCAGAGTTCAATCGCCTCCGGTTTCCACACTAGAAGCATCGGTAGCGGGCGTCCCTCATCATATTTTTCAGTCAAATATAACAACCAGGAGAGGTTAAGCTTAATCTGCATTCCGCCTGGAAAAACCTTGACCTCATGATCCTTAATTGCCTCAATGATGTCAGGAGCACAGTTGTGCACTGCAACGAGCGTTTTTTCTCCTTGCCGGCACCAGGGAATAGTCTTTAAGAATTCCAGAAAGTTCTGGCAGCTCACGCAGGTGCTTACTGCTTCAGCCATTATTACAAGCTCCTTGATCCAAAAGTAGTTGTCGCTCATTAGTGTAACCGCCTCCGGGAGGCAAGACCTGAAATGTTACTGCTTGGCATCTCGATATTGCCCTGGCTCATACCTTTCTCGTGAGATGCTCGAACTGCTGGTGCAGGATGACAATCCTTGATGTTGCTTATAGAGCTCAGCAAACTTTGAGGAGACTCACTCTGTCTTCAGAAGCTGATGTATCTTTTGGAAGAGAAAAATAATTGGTGTGTCAGTAGCTAATAGTTACTTGCTTGGGTTAAGCTAGATGGAGCGTAAAGGGTCCGTCGGCGGCTGGAGAGCTGGTTTGGCTTGAGCTGATAGTGTTTATAGAGAGTAAGAAATTTAGTTTGCAACCAGCTGTGCTGGTGATCATTCTTGGGCTGGCTGTCTGCCTGGTCTCCTGCCGGGCTCCAGAGTGCCTGCCGCCTCCTCCGATAGCTGACTCCCTCCGCCCGTGTTCGACGCAGCATCCAGGTATGTACACAGTCAAACTGGCTGCAGAACAGGAGAAGGAGCTGGGGCTTCAGTACGGACAAGCAGCTGAGCGGCTCCTTGACTTTGATGTGGCTACAACCGGTCAGGTAATGGCCAACGCAAATTTGCTCACTCATGTGACCGCCCCGCTGAGCGGTCGTGTGAGACAGGTCTTCAAGAGCGCAGGAGATCATGTGCGGGAGGGAGAGCCGCTGCTTGAGGTACGTAGTACAGATATAGAGCAGGCAGAAGCAGATCTTTTAAATAATGAGTCCCAGGTGCGTGCCGATCTCAAGCGTGATCTGCTGCAGATAGATTCTGATATTAGTCAGGGGCAGGCTCAAATCAGGCTGTCTGAAGCTACTTTCCGGCGGTCTCAGGATCTGGTGAAGGAGAAGATTGCCTCGCGGGCAGATTATGAGGCGGCCAGAACACAATATGAAAAAGACAAGATCTCTCTGGAGTCTAATGAACGGAAGAGAGTGTCATCTGTCGCACTTTCGTCCGAGCGACTAAGGCTGCTTACAGATCCGATAAGGCAGAAACTAAGGTTGCTGGGAGAATCAGATGGCGATATAGATATGGTGCTTAAAACACGCAAGGTTGATCCGCTTGCGACTATAGTCTCTCCACACTCTGGGATTGTCAGTGAGCGCCTTGTTAATGTGGGCGAGCTGGTCGATCCTGCTAAAGCGTTATTTACAGTTGGCGATTACCACAATGTCTGGCTCCAGGCTAATATTGTTGAAAAGGACATTACTAAAGTAAAGTGCGGACAGCCGATTAGGCTATCTGTGGACAGCTTCCCAGGTGAGCAGTTCTCCGGGCGGCTCAACTACATATCAGACACCATTAACCCTGAAACGAGAACATTAGTTGTGCGTGCTGAAGTGGATAATCCAGGTCTGAAGCTAAAGCCCAAAATGTTTGCCAGGATGACCATTTTAGTAGGCGAGCATCTGGCGCTTACTGTACCCAGGCAGGCTGTGCAATATGCCGGAGCGTATAAGGTAGTCTATGTGCCGCTGTCACCTGGCTGTTTTGAAGAGAGACGAATTCAGGTGGGGCGAGAGTCTGGCGGATTGGTTGAAGTTGTGTCCGGAGTGCGGACAGGCGAGAGAGTGGTTGCAAAAGGAAGTGCAGAGCTCAGCTCAGAAGCTCTTAAAGTATCTGGCTAGACGCAATACCGTTTAGATAAGTGGTCTACAACTTGGGAGGCTCGAGAGCCGCCCAGCGGGCGCGTCGACGCGCCACTAGACCATCATGCGCACTAAGTTGACGGCGTTGGGCTTCCAGCAGGGGCGGCTGTAGGGGCGGCTCGAGAGCCGCCCAGCGGGCGGGTCGACGCGCCCCGACGCCTGTACTTTATTGGGGTTGGACGCAATGTGGACCTTCCTTGACATGCTGCAGCCGTACTTGAATGCTGCTTGACCTGCCTGAGGGCAGCTTTACCAGCTCTCTCCTACTAATACCCAGGCCGCCCAGTTAATTGGCCTGGCAAACCTGTCATATGGCTCGTTCTTTACTGTCAATTGTGCCTGGCGGAGAGCCTCTGCTGAGGAGAGCTTCTTTACCCATAAGTTGGTATAAAATTCCTGCATTAATTTCATAGTAGCTTCGTCCGGTACCTTCCACAAAGACATGAGGATGCTGCGTGCGCCAGCTGCCATTATGGATGCGCGCAAACCAAGTACTCCCTGTCCGGTAGCTGACTCACCCAATCCTGTTTCACAAGCAGATAAAGTCATCAATTGCACACCAGCTAAATTAGCTCCCACCATCTCCTCTGCTGTCAGATAACGCCCTGACCCGCTACTTGCGGTGGTGCCACCAGAGTGTTTCGCCAGTACAATACCTGACTCGACCAGCGGGTTGCGCAAGGCCCTGTGCAAAACTGTCTTTGAACCTGTCTTGCGACTGGCTGCTCTGGACAACCTGGCTTCGTCAAAGAAGAATCCGTGAGTAGCTAGATGTACCCAGGCATTATGTGGTAAAGCCTTGAGAACTTCGGCTTTGCTTGCTTGCGAGCCGGTCAGGAATGTGACTTTCATTCCTTGCTTTTCAGCAAGCTTCCTGAGCTCTTCTGCCTCCTTGAGAGTCCCGGGGAGCGATGGTATGTCATAGCCGACAATCTGCTTATCAGCTTCTGTACTGCCAAAATCAATCCCGCCGCCAAGGAGGAGGTCCAGTTGAGCAGCAGTCTTTGGGCGAGCTAGTAAACGCAGACCGGCTAGCTCTCTGGCTGAGTCTAGCTGAGCAACCATGCTGCTTACAGGTGAGGCGGCAGCAAACAGGTGCCACGGTAGGCGTGACAGCTGTCCGTCCGGACTCAACCATATTTTACTGATACCACCAGGGAATAGACTCACCACAGGCTTCCACAGCAGTTTGGCTAATTGCTCCCATTCAGTGCTGGCTTCGTTTTTGAACAACACCTGCTTGCGCCATTTATAAAGCGCCTTGTCGTCATCTGCAACTGAGCCTAAATCGACAAATGCTAATGGTCCTTTCCTGTTTGACAGTACTGCTCCATATTCTGATAGCTGCTCTGGTTGAGCGTCTGTTGGTAGATAGCAGTAAATGTCCACCAGTAACTCATCTGCACTGAGAAGGTGACAAAAATCAGACAGGCTCAAGGTGCTGAGGATGTCGGTAAGGCTGCCTGGTTTCAGTGAACGTGCCAGCTCTCTTTCCAGCGCTTCTTTGCTGGCTGTGAGCTCGTTGTTTGTCTTCTCCCAGTCGCTGTAAGGGACGCTGCCTGCTTCGTGGTACCAGGCTGCCAGGCGCGAGCGCAAAGATTTGAGCTGTTCTACCTGCCGGTGGTACTCTGTTTGTTCTCCTAAGTTCAAGACAGACTTTTGCCAGCGTAGCGATTCGATAAGCAATCCTTTCCAGCGGAAAATAAAGTTGTATGCATCTGAGAGCGACTGTCCGCTGCGGCAGGTCGACAACAGCAAGGAGATCTCCTCCGGGACTTTGGTGGCTAGAAATGCTCTCTGCTCAGCAAAGGATAAGCTGGGCAAGACATTCTCAATATGGTGGTTGATTATACCCGCTGAGCGGAGAAGATTGCTTTGGGCCTCGACTGTGCGACCTTGCTTCCAGTCCAACCTACCAAGATTATTGAGGGCAGATGCTACGTCTGGATGGTAAGGACCGAGGCTGTGTTCATCAATTTGCAATGCTCGATTAAGAAGCTGCCTGGCGCGGGTTGTGTCACCGCCTGCGGTGAGCACCATAGCTAAATTATTGAGGCTTTCGGCAATATCAGGATGATCTTTAGGTAGCGCGCTCTCGCGTATTTTGAGCGCATGCTCAAACAGTGAAGTCGCTGAGCTCAGGTTGCCCACCGCCTCATAGAGGGAGCCGAGATTGTTCATGCTAGTGGCAACATTGGGATGTTCTGGTCCGAGCGCTTTGGCTGTAATGGCAAGGGCACGCTCGTAAAGCGGCAGCGCTCCCTGGGTCTGCCCGGTAGATTCGAGCAGCACTGCCAGATTGTTCAATGTTTCTCCCACTTGAGGGTCGTCCGGACCGAGAGCTTTTTCCTGGATGCGCAGAGCTCTTTCATAAAGCGGTCTGGCAGCGGCACAATCGCCTTGAAAAGACACAAGGGCGGCCAGGTTATTCAAACTGGTGGCAACTTCACAATCATCCGCTCCAAACGCATTTTCGTTAATGGCTAGAGCTCTTTCAAAAAGAGGGCGTGCTCCTGAATAGTCGCCAGAGGCTTGCAGGAGCCAGGCTAAATTATTGAGAGCTTTTGCTACAATTTGTCCCTGGCTGCCGTGAGTTTGCTCTGTGAGTTTAAGCGCCTTCCGTGCCAGAGGCAGAGCCTCGTCATATTTCCCTGCTTCATAAAGGCCGGCTACTTGAGAGTTGATCTCTTCTGCGGGATCGGCAGCAAAACCGCCGGCAAACGGGCTCTGTCCGCTAGCAGCATCTGCGCCAGGCGCAACTGCCAGCAGAAGTAAGATAGCACAGACTCTTAGTATGAAGACCATGCTAAAGAATCAGTTGTCTGTGAGCCGGCTCCATGAGCGACCAACGGTGGCTTGAAAGGCCAATCAGGCAGCTCCGCCTTCTCCCTCTGTTGCATGTAATAACGGCCGCGAGCTGACGTTGCCAATTCAACAGCTGCAGCCAGTTTGAACACGCGGTCTCTCATCTGCTTGTTGCTGGCTGATTTTGGGTGAAGTAATGGCGAGAGGAAATCGTAGCTAATGAGAGCAGAGATTATGGAGAAATCACCAGTGACTATAGAAAGCTTTTTGTCCAGGCTATTGGCTGAGAGATTTCGTCTGGCCACTCCGTCGGCAGGAAGAGATTCTGCCTTGGAAGGGCGATGGCTGACAAGAAGAGCTTCCCTGCCTGGTCCAAGGTTGATCTGGTGCCCGGCAGCTTCAAGAGAGACAGTGTTTGGACCGGAGAGCGACTTTACTCTAAGTTTGCCCTTGCGAAATTCAACAACAGTCATGGCATCACCATGTGTCTTAATTGATCCCAGAGCTGTCTTTATAGTTAGCGGTTGTCCGGAAGCGACAAAGATGGCTCCCAGCTGTAGCTCCACTGCGCCGCAGTCGGTCTGGCGGAAGAGAGTCCCTTCTTTGGCCAGCAGCCGTGGCGGTCCTCCGGCTGTCCGGTCCAGCAGGGCAGATGCTGCTTGTGGTGCTTTGAGGAGTTGGAAATTGGGGTTTTGTGTCTTGGCAGCTTGATTGACATGTGAGATAAAGCGCTCTAGATCACCACGTTTTGACCCGCTCAACCTGATTGCTCTGTTAGCTATAACATCCTCTTTGGCAAGCATCTGTTCGAGTGAAAACGTTGTCTTGACAATATTGCGCTCCTGGTTTGAGCTGCGATCTATAGTTGGTGTACTGTCCGAAACATCCTTAGCATTAGCTGTGGCTACATAAACATGGTCGTCACTCAAGATCAGCTCTTCGCCAGGTCCCAGCGGTATAGAACGAACAATACCGCGGGTTGCTACTGTTACTGCTCCTTGTCCTCCGCCCAACGCCATGATATGTACGGCGCCGCCCGGTTCGTCAATAATTTCAGCTGTGGAATTGGAGGCGATCTTGACTGTGCCCAGCCTTGTTGTCACTTCAAGCTCTTGTTTGCCGTTGTCGGCAAGCAGCTTGCCAGAGTGCAAAACAAGTCCACCATTAGCTACACTTACGGCAGTGCCCTGTTCTCCCAGAGCAATTGTTTCAGACTTGCTACTTTGGACTCCGGTTAACACCTGGCTTGACGTAGTGAAGATAGTTAGTTCGGAATGGTTTCCAGTAATGCGAATAACTGGTTGAGGAACTGAAAGCCGCTGGCGTACCGACAAAGGAACACCTAACTGGCGCTCCTCCTGCCTGACATATCCAGGCAAGGACAAGGCGTCAGTTGGTCCTGGCTGATTTGCTGCTGTTGGCTGCTGGCTGGAGCCGACTTCGACTACTGTTTGATTGGATGCAACTGGTGTATTGCCTTCGCCTTCATCACTGGTGGTGCTGTCAGCCAATTGTTCCCCTTCAACTGATTGTTCACAGGGTCCCTGCTTGTCTGATGCTGATTCTAGTGCTTGTGTCACTGACGATCTGAGAACTGTTTGCAACTGATTTTGATCGACAGGTGTAACAGTGGGTGCAAAGTCGACCTGGGGTAATGTGGCTTCTGCTATACGGAATGATGTATCTATATTTTGCACATAATCATCAAACATTTTTGGTGGTGCAACATCGTATGACTGAACTGCAAAAATGGAGCCGGGAAGAGAGACCTGAGCCGATGAACCTACCGAATCAATTAAAAAACTGCCATTGGCGATGCTGATAGTTGAGTTGCTGATATTTATAGTTCCGCCGCCTAACTTATTCGGGCTGAAGAGTCCTGCATTCACTTCGTTGTTCAGCAACTGGACTCCATCGCCGACAAGTGTCGAATCAGTTATATAACCAGCCTGGTCAAGCGCAGGACCAACAAAGTTGCTGTGAGCTGCCTCCAGTCTTTGGGCTAAGCCTGCGGCTGCTGACATTATCTGTGAGTGTGCTGGAATCATATCTGCACTATGAGAGCTAAGGCTCAGCGGAATAAGATCAGGATGGAATGAGAATCCTGAGGCTATGTCAATAAGACCGCCTGTAAAGAAGTTAGGCGTCCCTGCTGCACGCGACACGAAGAGATCACTGCCGCCTGTTACTATACCGCTAGCAAATATAGCCAGATAACCGCCATTTGATACAAAAGCAAGTTGTGGATCTAGATTAACGTCTCCACCAACTGCAGCGAACACCAGGTCTCCACCGTTAGCTGTAATTGATGATTGAACTGTCAGTCCTGCACCGGATACCACGACAACGCAGCCAGGGCTGGCTATATCGGCAGGTCCAAGTGTCCCCATTGTGGGTGACAGGACAGATAGCGCTCCGCCTGATATAACTGCTCCAGGCTGTATAGAGATGCCGCCGCCACCAAGTATACCGAGATCACCACTGCTCAACAGCTGATCACCAGCACTTGTTGTCACAGAGCCCTGTTGGGAGAGTAATCCGACAAAGTCGTGAGCAGCTATGTGTGTGTTAGCTGCCAGGCTAAGATTGTTAAGAGAGGCCAGTATTGTAGCGCCGTTCGGGCTCATATAAATGTTGTTGCCCAGATCGTCAATCGAGCCATTCTCACTCACAATGACAAGATCACCAGCTGTGATAAATGTGCTGCCGCTGCCCAGCGATATAATGGATTCAGCTCCGGCAGAGTCCAGTAGGATTAGATGAGCAGAAGATAAATGATTGTTGCCAGCGAGGTTGATTCCAGCTCCTGAAGAGCCAAGGATTAATTGACTGGAAGCGTTAACTGAAACAGCAGCTCCCAGATCTAGCTGACCGGATGTAGTTAACGTTATGTCTGCTCCCGGGTTGGTCGTTGTGCTGGGGGAAGATGGACCGGGGTTGTCAGCAAAATAATAGCTGTTATTGATTGATCCGTTAATTGACATATTCACTAATGGATGTCCCGGATCAGCAAGGCATTGAAAAGCGCCTGTGCCGGAAACAGCGCCATTGCTGTCGAATATGATTGTTCCGCTGGGTTGCGGGAGTCCGCCGTTTATGGAGACTGAGCCGGGATTGAGCGCTGCAGCTGTGGTAATTGGACCGTTGCAAGTAACTGCTCTTTGACCAATTATAAGGACATTGCCGGCGGTGCCAGAATGCGAACTGGCGTCAATTGATCCTATTGTCACATTGCCGTTGTAAGTGCCGTATGCACCAGACATGGTGCCATCCGCAGCTATGAGAGTGACATTTCCAGCTTGGCTAGAAGCGGCGATGCCATTATTGCTGGTGTTGATTGTTACTCCGCCCAGATTTATGTTGCCGCCATAAGCAGAGCGTGCCCCCAGGGTATAGGTAAACCCACTGCCCGAAGTGTAGTTGCTCGTGAAGTCAAAGCCTGCCACCATGGTGAGATTGCCTGATGGACCTGAAGTGCTGGAGAGATCTATCAAGTTTAGCGGGCCGTTAATGCTGCCTGAAGCTAATACAGCAAGATCTTCTCCTGGTAAGGAGAAAGTTTGCCCGTCCGGTTGGTTCGCTGCTAAATCAATCGATCCACCGGTATTCTCCAGTGTCGGATCGCCGCTGAGATTGAGAGAGGCTATCGATAACGTGCCTGCGTGCGTCATTACATGCGCACTGCCTCCAGATATATGCAGTGCACCATCTATTTCATCCGCAACTATATTCACGGCTCCGTTACCACCGAAACATCTGATTGCTGCCGCTGAAAGCTGCCCGCCTGTTAGAGCAGTGATGTTACTGGCAGCAAACGCCTGGTCGCGTATGTTAATGGCACCCAAGCTGGCTATTATCTGCCCGGTCGCATTATTTACAATAAGATCGTGCCCAACGCTGCCGTTTATGTTGACATTGCCCAGAGCGGAAGTGATAACTCCGGAATTGGTTATAGCGCCAGTACCGGAGAAAATGTTGACTCCTTGTGCTCCGGAGATGACAGGCATCACATTGCCAGTTGCCTGGTTGACGATGCTGCCGGCGGCATGAAGGTTTACAACACCACTTGCGCTAATTGTCCCGGCATTGATAATGTTGGAGAGAGAAAAGATGGAGAGACTGACTGGCGATGATGGCATCGGCAACAGGTTTTGCAGGGAAACCGGAAGTCTGGTAGTGATACTACCACCGGTGCCAACCTGAACCAGCCCTGCTGTGATGCTGTAGCTGTTTGTACTCCCGCCCGGCAAGGCGAGCAAAACTCCGTTGGCGATCAGATTGCCTGACATATTGAGGGCGGCTCGTGAAGAGGAGTCGATGGCAACAACACCTGTTGGGATTACCAGCGTGGATATATGATTGAGCGGTAAGAGGTTGAGTGAAATGGTGCCAGAGACAGCTCTGTTGCTCGCGTCTAGTGTGAGAGTTTGCTGTGTCCCGGAGGCTACCTGTAGTAAGGCGGCAAATTCTGCAGGAGTAATAAGATTGCCAGCTTGCACAACCTTTTGTACTCCGGCTACTGTGATACTGCTTGAGGCTGTCCGGGCTGCCAGGTGGTTGCTAACTTTTATTGACTCGGTCGAACTGGAGAGATCTAGAGCCAGCCCGGTGCCGTTGTGATTATGGTGGTGATGCCCGCTTGGTTGCTGTGTCGCGGGCAGCGGATCTGCTGCAGCGATAAGAGGGTAGGCGCTGTTTGCCAGCACTAATGCCAGTCCAAGCAGTGCAAGGCTTGCCGTGCGAACCAGTCTGTCAATCTCTGCTTTTATCACCTTTATATATCCTGTTTATTTATTTTTGGAAGGTTCTAATTGTTGAGTTACTGCCTGGGCTGCTGCACCATCAGGCACATATTTTAGGATGTCACCGGTTATCCAGTCGAAAATCTCTTTTTGCCCTTCTTCAGGGTGCACCTGGTCAGACAGTTTACGACTTCCGAAATGGCGCGGCGGCTTGCCGTCAAGGAAGCTGATATGGTCGATGTCGCGAAATACGCGCACCAGGTGTAAATCACTGGCATGCTTGAGTATTGGCAGCTGGTACTCGAGCAGCATCGGGTTTTCACGGATCACTTCAGGCGGAAGGAAAAGAGCGCTGCTCACTGGAGCGATGCCGTCGTTGAGTACATATGAATGGGGAGAAGGCGGTCCATAAAGCCGTGCATCAGGATTAACAGCCAGGTTGCTCATCTCTTTATTTAGCATTCTCAGTGCTGGATGTTCTCTTCCCAGCTGCACCGGCAGTTTTACTGTCACAAAATGATATGGGGCAAGGAGAGTCTTCTCCAGAAATTTGCGCTTACCGTGCATGAGATAAACGTTGACCAGATAACCACTGTAAGCTATGAACTTGCCCTTGTTTAAACGTTGTTGTTCGTTAATTAGCGCCAGCTCTGGATTCGCATCGTCTTTTGGAGTGAGGTCACCACTGGGACCTAGCCCTAATCCACGCTTGAACTTACCGACATCAGGGATAAGCTCGTCAAAGTTGTCCCACTTCAAATCTTCCTGGAGCGCCTTGTGGCGGCTAAAGTAAATGAGATAATCTAGATTGTGAACTGGGCGTGCCCACGGCATATACCACTGTCTGTCAAGGCTGTACTCAAACCAGTCTGGTGAAAACAGTGGTGATCCGTGAAACGGTGATCCAAGGGAAAATACGAGATCTACTGCTGCATTGGCAGCAGGATCAAGCATTACTCTTTGAGCCAGGTTGCCGCCCATGCTCAGACACAGTAAGCTCAACTGATTGACTCCGTAAGATTGGCGCAGGCGGAGCAATGCTTCCTTCAGCTTGGCAGAGCTGCTGTTCAGGCGCTCTTCAGTGTTGTAGCGGTAGAGAAATATTTTGTAGCGCTGGTTGAACTCGCTGTTAGCTGTAAACGCTGTAATTAACTTGCCCCAACGAAAAAAGAGCCGCTTCTCGCCACCACCACCATGTATCAGCAGGAGGATCTTGCGTCCGTTGAGCTGGCTGGTGTCAAGCTGAAAAATCTGACCCTGGTCTGCGTTGGAGCGGATACGCTTGTGAGGCAGGAGCGGCCACTCAGCCGAAGGTAGCTGCTTGCCTGCTTCTGGCTGTGCTTGGGCAGCCTGAACTGTTGCCCAGGGGGCAATAACCAGATTTACGCACAGATAGGCAATAACCAGACAGCGTATAAGCATAAAAATAAGCCTGCACCACCCAATCTACATTCTATCTTGCCCTTGGCAATCAAGCGTTTCCAGACTTATTTAATTTGTACTAAGCAGCTTGAGCAGCCCGCTGAGAGCGGTCGGTGCTGGCAGTTCTGCCATGGTTTGTTGCATTTCCTTATTTAAGCTCTGTATGTGCAATTGCACAGTGCTTGTTGCGGCAGTGGCAGCTAACATGCGGGCATTAATACGAGTTGAGAGCGGAGCTGTGCTGATGGCAAAGAATTCTTATGACGCCCGCCAGGCCAGCGCCTGGACTGTTGATAACTTTGGTAAACCGTTGCTTAACGCTGCTCTGCTGGAGCCATATATTGTGCTCTCGCAGACAGCCAAAAGGCTTACTGGTGCTTCGTTTATGCCCGTCGGGCAGCTGCTGGAAACACAGCGCTGTCAGAGGTACTCAAGAGAATACTGGGTACAAACTGTCGCTTATGGAGCTGGCTCTGTACTGCCTTACACATTATCTGGTCGGCTGGCTTGCGGAGCTTTGCGTGCTGCAGGAGCAGCTGCCCGGTTGCAAGGGTTGGCAGCCGCAGTGGCGCAGAGCGATCAGGCTGGACAGATTGTCGGAGCTGCTCTTTATGCCGGGCTGCAAGAAGCGCGCCCGGGCGAATCCAGGCTGGCTAATGCCGGCGCCACTGCAACTGCATTTGCCCTTTTTGAGGCTGGCGATGCCCTGTCCGCCAGGAAGCATTTTCTGCCAGCAGCGGCCATCCGTCTGGTCTCTGGTGCTGCTGGCTCAGCTGCTCAGATTGCTGTTTCGCAGGCAGGCAAGCTGGGCTCCTGCTCTCTGGAGACGCAGCAAGAGCTTACGGCCTCGGCTGCTGCCGGCGCGGTCATGAACTTACTGCGCCCGGCAGCGCGCTCTGCTCTGAGCCGGGCTGAGGACCAAACTAATCTTGCTTTGCGGTTGGGAGTGCCTCTGGACCGGTATCTACACCAGTCCTGCCCGCCCGAGCAGCTGTCAGCATTGCAACCAGAGTTGAAAAGACTGCTTGCCAGCAACACCTGGGCCCGTGTCCAGACAGGGGCTGGTGCGACCACTTATCGCTGGCGAGCGGATCTGGTGGAGCTCCGAGGAGACCGCCCCCGACTTGCTTGTCTTATTCATGAGCTTCAGCACAGGCAGGATGCTCTCTTGCAGAAGTCCGAGCCAGCTTTTCGACTGGCTGCCAGCTATTTGCAAGCAGGCGATGAGCAGAATGCCTGGAGAGTGTACCGCCAGACCAGGCTGGCTGCCGAGACAGGAGCACATCTGACCGAAATCTCTCTGGTGACTAATCGATCCGCCACTATTACTGGCCTCAAGCATAATGAAGGACAGAGAAACAGCATCGCCAATTACACCACCAGCTGCGGACTGACTTACCAGCAGATCTGGGCAGGAGAGTTTGCACAATTCAAAAAGACTGCCGGTCGATTTCGCCCGCTGCTCGATTACGCCTGCCCGGATCCGCTCATTCGCCTCGAGCAGCAACGCAACCGGTTAATAAAACTTGTGGCAGGCAAAGAGCCAGAGATAAAGGATGCCATAAAAGAAGTTGAGCAGTCCAGCAAAACAGACCCGGCTTGCCTGGCGGATATTTATCATGATCTGTCTCGTCTCTTCTTGTCGCCTGACAAGGTGCCGTTGCAGAGAAAACCATACAAACTGGCTGTCAACCTGCTTGATCTTGTTGCTGATCCTTCCGGTGTGACTCAAGGGATGCATCCAACTTGCGCTCCAGCTGCAGTGGAGTACTTAACTTATGCAGTCAAGCCAAGTGCAGCTGTGCACTTGGTGACTGAGGCAGCCAGATTAGCTCAGGTGTCTGCTTCTGATGGCGGCAAGATTGCCCTTTCTGACCTAAGCCTGTGTCCGGAGCGTTATGGAGGCCGCAGCCCTGCAAGTCAGATCTTTCAAAATGCTGCTGTCAATATTTACTGGCAAAGGCAGGATAGGTTCAGGTGCTGGACGCAGCAGCCAGGCTATATCTGCCAGCCTGCAGCAAAGGGATCTTTCCGCTATGAGCGTGTCTTGACTGACAACCTGGATGAAAGTCCTTACAGGCTCATGGATTATACAAAGACACCACCTGTGGGTCTGGTTGAATCATTAGCAATCAGCGGTGATCCGGCTAATCCTTTTATGACTCGCTCCGCAGTTCAAGATATCTTTGCCCAGCTCCATGAAGTCGGCGCCAGAGAAATAGTTCTGCCTGAAAACCCTGCCACTCCAGGGCGGTTGGCAGAAATGTTGGACCAGGCTAAGCGAGCCGGACAACTTCCTGCCATTATGGCTGTACATACAGGAACGCAACCGTTTGTTACCCGGGCGGCAGCTTCTAATCAAGGTGGGTGGCATTCTCTGGTAGTTACTGACTTTGACAGAAGTCGAGGACATGTGTCAATCTTTAACCCTTGGGGACGCCATGCCCAGTCAGACGGTTTCACCATAAATGAGCTCTGGCTTGCAAGTCGCGAGCCGATAAAATCTCATTGAGTTGTCTCAAGTGGTGAAGATGATCTTTTGACTGTAGTGAGGTGAGATGAAAGTTGCCAATCTGGGCGTGATAAGAAGCATGCTGCTGCCGGAAGGCTGGCTTGCGTCGCGCCAGATTTTTGCTCAGGCAGGCAATAGTTACCTGTTGCGTTATACCCCGCCAGGTCTTTCGCAGGTGCGGCTCTGTTTTTTTTACAGAGGCAAACTTACTGAAGTGGACTCCGGACGTGCTCTGCGTCGCATTTTGCAACAGAAGCTGCACAGACTGGAACCTGCTGAGATTGAGGAACTTTCAGAAATCCTGCGCGATCAGTCATCACCCGAGCTGTTCCAGCTTGAAGAAGCAATGACAATTGACTTGAATAGCAGGGCGGTGCTAATGAGTCATGGAAGGTTTGTTGAGTTCAACTTCAAGGCTTACTCCATCTTTATTGATTCTGGTGAAGATGGCTGTGCTGTACAGGAGATTTATTTCACAGCGCCACCGCAAATGTGGGATAGGTATCTGCCGCCGGTATTGAACAGTCTGGCAGCAATTGAATGGCAGTAGAAGCCTTCCTTTCTGGGGTCCCGTTTCGGATGGAACTAAGAATATTTGCCACACTGACCGGTGTTGCCAGCTCCCTATTTCCAGCCTGAACTAATCGAGCGGATGCGCTGTACAATATTTTTTGCTTTCGTTCTTTCGTTCTTTCGTGTTTAAAGAGATGTCATGACAAGCAACCCACCACAAACAAGCCGCCTGCCAGTGCTGGTTCACTTGACTACTGGTGAGCGCATCGAGCTCGCCAGTCAGAACGTGACAATTGGACGAGCTGATGACAACAGTGTTGTAATTGCTATAGATCCTTATATATCTGCACACCATGCCCGGGTGTACTGGGAGCAAGGGCGTTGGTGGCTTGAAGATTTGAACAGCAGCAACGGCACGACTGTTAACGAGCAACTGATTTCAGGACCGTGGCAACTTTCACCGCATGATGTAATAAAAGTCGGACGAACTCTCTTTCGTATTGAATGAGATCTTGACCTGAGTTTGCTGGCTTTGTGCAAGCCTTAGAAGATAGCTGCTCAGGCGATGAGTGCAAAGTTGGTTTGCTCTGTGCTCAGCGGGCTCTCCCATAATAGTGAACAAGCGGCGCGTCGCTGCCAGTTGAGCTGCTCTGTCCAGCTGACTGTGTAGCTCCACTGTTGCTGTTGGCTGCATCTGGCTGAGGCTGACTCTGGGCGGCAGATGGGTATGCTTGTGATTGGCTGCCTGCTGTTGTGGACTCTTCGCCAGTGGTGCCTCCTTTGCCGTCGGGGAATTGCCAGTAGTCCGAGTAGTCGTCAGATCCGGAGGACGTTGAGCCAGTAATTGTGTTGCTCCTGGTTGGTGTAGGTGTGGAGGACTTTCTTGCTGTGGTTGGAGGAGCTGGCGCGGGCTGAGCAGTCGGCTGTCTGGATTGATCAGCTGTTTTAAAGCTGTCGGCTCCAGATTGTGTAAATTGTGAACCTGCTTGAGGCTGAACTGCACTTTTAGGCGCCTGTGGCATCATGAGTAGAGCTGCCAATACCAGGGCGACGAGCAAACAACCACCGACTGAAGCAAAAATGATGTTACGCCTCTTCTTCAGTCCCACAGGACAGTCGCGCGTCAAAAATTTGCCGTCTGCTCGCTTGTAGAGTGTTATCTTGCTTAGATTCTCCCTCTTGCGGATCAACTCTTCAGCCTGCTGGAGCTCCAATCCGGACAGGTCATAGACGTGCAGCTGGCACGTTCCACAATAACGAAATCTTTCGCCAGGGGAAGTGTTTTCCCAGATCGAGCAGCATGGCGATGCCTTCTTGTATTTTGTAATCGGCTCGAAAGGTTTGACAGGTTCGTAAACCCTCTCCTTCAGCTGTTCGGCAACCTTAACTTCCATCTCTGCAGCAGCTTTAGCCACTGTATCCCAAAGAACTGCGTGATCAAGCATAGTCTTGGCTTCTTTGGGCTTGCCTTTTCTCTTGAGAGCTGCAGGTGGGGGCGGTGGCATCTCCGGAGCTGCAGGCTTCTGAGGGCTGTCATCTATCTTTGCCTGTTCTGCTGGTGGTGGGGACGGCTCGTGGGCGCGTATATCCTGCCATGTTTGTGTGCCTGACAATGCATTTTCAGTGCTGCCTGGCGTGTCTGTATTATTGCCAATCGGATAGTCCAGTAGTGTCTTAGCTGTATTACCGCGCAGAGGCGGAGCTCCAGAGGCTGGTCCGCTGCCTGACCGGCTGTCTTGTTGCCTGGAGAGAGTATTAGATGACTGGCTGGAGGCATATGTGGAGGTGCCTAAATTATTATTGACAGGTTGTTCGAGCAGTGTCTTAGCTATAGTGCGGGCTTTCTGAACCTGCTCGCTGGCAACTTTGGATAAAATGGCTGCCACAGGTATTGCCGACCATTCACGCGAGGACAAGCGGTGACTCTTAACAACGGCAGAGTTGGGCTTCTGCGCTAGACAGCCGTCTGTCGAGGCGCTTGACGACTTGGCTAGTCGCTCGGAGTTGCCTCTGGCTAGTTGTTGTAAATGGCGATCGCCTGACTCTTCTGTCATAAACAGGATCACTCCATGAAAATTCTACTTTGGGGACCGATACATTATCTTTTCCAGACTTTGTGTCAATTAAGAGTACTGCCACACCAGCCAGCCATGTCATGAACATCCAGTAAGATTAAAGCGCACTGGTGGTAAAAAAGTCCCCTGGTTTCAGGGTAGCATCCAGCTGGTAAAATTTATAGGGCTGCAGACCGATCTGGTGAGTGATCATGATTAAAATTACTGCTTCCAGACAAGAAGCTGGCAGCTCGGCTCAAGTGGCAACAGGAGCAGGCTCCAGCTTGCATGTCCGTAAAGGAAGGTTCAAATACAGTGGAGCTAGATTGCTGTCTGTCGGACTGGAGTGCAAATGTCAGTTCAACAGAGCATTTGAGGAGTTGTCGGAGCGGACAGCCAGACCAACCTGTGACTTAAGTCATGCCTCCTGGTGATTACCGGTGGATGCGTGACCGATGCTGCTGAAGTACAGTGAAAGCACTCCGGCGACCGAAGGCTCTGCCTCATCAGATGCCGGCCGCTAAGAAAGTGAGGGGTGTCACGCATGCTGGGCTCTGGGCGCGGCTGCTTTGATTCATGTATTTATGGGGTAGACAAACTATGGCAGAAGTTGAAGAAAAAGAGAGCAAGAGCAGGCGCTTTTGCATTCCAGGATTTCTGGAGCCGCCACCGCCTCAGTCACCGCTGCAGCCAGCAGAGGCTCACTGTGAGGAAATGCCACCACATCAGGAGAAAAAAACTAATTTATGGCAACCCTGGGCTGGTTTAAGCGTGATGACTTTCGGTGTAGTGTTGCCGCTTCTGGCTGTTACAGTGGCCGGCAGCCTTAGCCTTGAGTCTATCTGGCATATGGTTTTAAGGCGCCCGCTTGAAACAGCCGTGGAATGCGGTCTTGCTGTTTGCATACCGTTTGCCAACTACAGTACCTGGTCTGCCATTCTTGCCAAAGAAAGCAGACACCCGATCCGGCTGGGGCTAATAAACGGTGCTGCCATTACCGGGGCGATGGTTGCTTTTGTGCTGGCCACCATTCCGCTTTTCTTGAACTATCCTATGCTTGATGCTGACGGAGTGTTGCACCCGCTACCATTTTTGCTTGTCTCAATGGTCTCTTTAATGGCCGCAGCCAGCGCCATCTATCAGGCTGAGCAGCTACGTATTTCCAAGTCGACAAGGGGGGCACGCTTACGTACTGTCCTATACTCTACCCTTGGCGTCTTGCTGTCACTGACAACTCTTGCCGGTACAGAAGCTTACAACACCAGCATGCGTTTTGCTGAACATCTGGCTATGTCAGATTCTCCGCAAGAGCGTATAAGTGGGCTTAGCTATCTCAGGCAACATAATCCGGAAAGAGATCTCCGCATGGATTGTGCAGATCCTAGAAGTAGCGGACTGCCTGGGTTATTCTTGCGTTTTGATGACTATACTTTGCGTCAGCTGTATTTCTCAGCAACTGGCAAGCCATATAAGCATACTGAAACTGCTGATGTAACCTTGCAGTCGGATTCATTCTTGAGCAGACATGTAGTCGGTGAGCCTGTTTCGGGACTGTCGCTAGTGAGATCGCAACTGTCCGGCTCGCTCAATTCAGGTTCGCTGTCATCAACTTTAGAGTGGACTTTTGTCTTTAAGAATAAAACTTTCACCGGACAGGAAGCGAGGGCTGAAATAGCTTTGCCACCACATGCGGTGATTTCCGGTCTGACGCTCTGGATGGATGGCGAGCCTCGCAAGGCAGCATTTGGTGCTACAGATAAAGTCAAAGAAGCTTACAATTGGATTGTAGTCAATCACCGCGATCCTGCCCTTGTCACCGATCTTGGCAGAGGTCGAGTCCTTTTGCAGTGCTACCCGGTGCCAGCTCAGGGAGAGTTGAAGGCGCGAGTAAAAGTGACAGCTCCGCTGGCGCTTGACTCTCCGGCAGAAGCGTCACTAAATCTGCCCCGATTGATTGACTCCAATTTTGCTGTCTCACATGCTCATTCCGTGCAACTGAAATCTCATCAGGATCTTGAAATGGGTGTGAAAAAGGTCCGCCAGGTCAAGACCCCCAATGGCGACCAGCTGATAACAGCTGATGTTGCAGACGGCGATCTGTCAGGATCAGGTCTGGCTGTAAGAGTTAAGCGATCTGCTGCATTTGGAGCAGTGGCTGCTGCAGATCCATGCAGTAAAGTAGCAAACTATATAGTCGAGACAATTAAGGAGGTCCCGGCTCGCATACCCCAGCATCTTGTCGTTGTGCTGGATGGATCGCAAAGTGTGAAGGAGCACATCACAGACATTCGTTCAGCGCTTGCCAAGCTGCCCTCTGGAATCACCAGCTCTCTTATTGTCGCTGCCGATGAGAGTAACGGACAGATTGAGTCGACACCGCTGACCGATGGGCTGAAGAATCTCAGTACATATCACTTCACCGGTGGAAATGACAACCTGGAGGCAGTGATTAAGGCTGCCGAAGAGGCTGGCGATAGTGATCGTGGTGCTGTTCTATGGATTCACGGACCACAGCCAGGATTTAATCGCGAGATTTATATCATGACTCCGTTTGCTGCTGTGCCTGCTTTCTATGATCTGGATGTAGAAAACGGCGGCACCAATCTCAACGAGTTTTTCAAGAATCATCGCGAGATAGGACCGTTTATTCCTGTGGCTCGCAGCTCCTCGGTAGGCAAAGATTTGCAAAGGCTCATTGCCCGCTGGCAGCCAGATGGCAAAGAATATGTCGTCGAGTATGGCAGATCCAACTCCAAGCCATCCCAGACTATTGCCGCAGGTGAACAAGCAAGCGAACTGGCTGGACTCTGGGCTGCCGATCGCTGTGCCAAGCTGCTTGGAGCCGGCAATATGCTTAAGGCTGCAGAGGTGGCAATACAGTACGGATTGGTGACACCAGTGAGCGGCGCCACAGTGCTCGAAAACAAGGTTGATTATCAGAAATTTGGACTTACAGAAGATGGGTCCAAAGTAAGCAATCAGTCTAAGCCAGCAGAAAGCAACAAGTTGGCTGAAGTGGCAGGACAAATGGCCGGAACGCAAGGAGCAACCAACGGAACTGATGCCATAACTACTTCCTACGCTGTTCAGGGTGCAACCAACGGAACTATCGGGCCGCAGGCTGGCGATGCAACAGTTGTTCAAGGGATCAATACTGCAGGCTCAGTCAGAGTTAATAACCTTGCCAGCCTTGAAGCACTGTTGAACTTCCTTTCTTACGGATTCGAGATACTTGGACTGGCACTGGGAGTGTTCCATATCATTGCTGGTGTCATGAATAAACCGCTAGCGTACCTGCTTCCAGGCTGCCCATGCCGCATGAGCCCGAAAGCACGCATCCTTCTAGGAGTAATGCTTGCACTGGTAGCAATCATGGTGCCTGGTTGTATCAACTGGTTGGTTGCCTCTGCCTGCGACGCCAATCTGTTCTCGTAAGAGTCGACAGGTCTACCCGACTCTGCGACTGGACCCACAGGCTTACCGCCTGTGGGTCCTTAGTTAGTAGGGGCGGCTTGCAGCCGCCCAGCGGGCGCGTCTCGACGCGCGGCTACGCAGAGCGCCTGCGATAAGTGTAGGGTGGAAGGGGCGGCTTGCAGCCGCCCGTCAGGCGCGTGCAACGCCTCCCTACAGTTATTCCAACCGCTTAAATTTACGGCATTAGGCGAGATGCTCGCGTTTCTCTATTGATTTCAACTGCTTTTACTTATGGGTTCAACAATATTTGTGTATACTGCTTTGGATGCTAGATTGAGAAGGACAATTGACGCAATGCGTACCCTGAAACGTCAGTGGCAGACATGGCATCATAATGCTATCAACGCTTGTATTTTGATGTTGAGCTTCTGTCTGGTGTGCTGTGGACTGCCTGTTGCAGCAGTACCTGACAATAAATCGCAACCTCCTGAGCATGTTGTAATTCCTGTCTATTATCTAACTGATAGAAATCGTATCGGCAATACATTTGGACCTGATCGCAAGTACACAGTTAATTGCCTGCATGACATGTATTACGGTGTAGCTTATCTGCCGGTTGACAATGTCAAGTCGCGGCTGCCGGATCAAGTTTTTGATCGCCTGGGCTGGTCTGGACAAGGCAAAGTACGAGAGCAGGTCTGCCGCAAAGAGATGATTGAGAAGTCCACTCCGGAAGAGGAGAAGAAGTCGTTTTTCGATCTTCTGTCCGACGCTCTCGCCTGGTCTGGAAGTAATCACATCTGTTTGTTCTTGCATGGTGCTGCCGATCCGTTTGAGGATGCAGTTGATGATGCTGCCCAAATGGCTTATTATCTGGAGTGTCCGATTATCCTGTATTCCTGGCCATCTGTCGGCAAATTGCGCAAATACAGGGTGGATGAAGGTAATGTTGAGTGGTCGCAAGCGCACTACAATACGTTCCTCCAAGATCTTCAAGAATTTTCCCAGACACATCCTCTCGAAGTTTCCCTGGTGGCGCATAGTGTCGGCAATCGGCTGCTGGCAAGGTCTGTCTGGTTGATGGTGCAGCAAACTCTATATCAAGACGTTTCGCTTGTTTCACCAGATATAGATGCCGAAATTTTCAAGCACTATATTATGGGCTATAAAGGGCGTGGTGCTAAGGTTCGTCTTTATGTCTCCAATCGAGACAAGGTGCTGCCTTTTACGCAGATGCTCTATGGCGGCTATTATCGTCTTGGCGAGAGTGTCGGCTCAATGCTATCTATGGTCTCCACGCCGCAACGAGCTTTGTTTCAGCCACACCGGGTACTTCCAAAGCTGTCCAGGTCCGGAGTTAAGACGGATTTCACAGTGGCGCTACAGCAGCAGCGAATGGAAAAGATTGATTTTACCGCTCTTGATAGACGCTGGATTGGGCATCATTTCCCCTTTGAGCTTGTCGCCAGTATGATCCGCTCCGGGCATCCTGGAGCGGGACTAGCTTTTTTGTCTGAGACGATGGGGCGAGGCAATAGATTTGCTCGCTTTGCTCGCTGGCTAAATGATCTGCCTCCGGATGATGTGACCAGTTATGGAATGTGCAAGAGAGTAGTCCGTGCTGAACTGCTCAAGCAAGAGCCGGCCGACTCATTGTGCAGAGAACATTGACATAAAATCCTTTTGCTTTTCAAAGTGCGATGCAGAGGAGCCAGCCTGAAATGCCGCCTGTTCCCACTGCAGCTGCCACGACTCCCAATCTGCCATCACGAGATCCGGTGCCGCAGGTTGAGTCCCGATAAACGGTTCAGTCTCAATGTGAGACTGTTACGATCGGTTCAGTGGACCTTGCATGAAAGTGCGGGGTGCTGCTGATTCCTGGCATGGGTACAGGCAGGTGGACGTCCATGTCCAGGGTCACTGACACTGTGTCATTGGGAACATAATCGACCTTCGTGAGGCTTATCTGAGTGCAATATGGCGAAGCATAAAATGACTGGAGAGCTGTCTGAGCAGCCTGCGTTGCGCCGGCTTGGTCAGGCTGATTAGCAGCTGCTCGAGCACAGTCCTTAGCAAACTTATCTACCATCTGATTAGTAAGAGACATTACATACATGTCAAACAGGAAAAGTGCAATAGGGATTAATAAGATAAGACCAGCTCCTAGTTCGACCAGACCCTGCCCGTACATGCTTCTGCGTCGACTCTTTATTAGCACACGTCCTCCTATTGGGGTTGATTAAGGAGCGTTTTCCGGATTTTCGACAACGTGCTCGCTTGTATAGCTAAAAGGCACAGGAGCGTTGATACCAGGCACCCCAGGCAGAAAGGGAATGCCGATATTCACAAGTGGGCTGACCACAATACTGGTAGTTAAGACAACTATCTTGTCTCCAGCTACGCCGGTCTTGTAAATAACTTGTGTGTCTACTGGTTGAGCCAGTTTGCAAAACCTACCCAATCCTCCTTGAATCCATTGATCGACAATTGCCTGCTTGACAAAGCCGCTGGTGGAATTGACCTGTGTGTACGGCTCTAGCGCTGCCTCCCGCACCTGTGACCCGTTTAAGACAGAGCCGGCATTATAAAACAGAGCAACTGCCAGAAGATCAATTAGTGGGAAGGCAATCATTATCAGTAGGATGAAAAGTACAGGTCCAAATTCGGCTATAGAGCTGCCGTTTTGACTTGTGCGACTGTCTTTTGTGCGAGCTGCTATCATACCCAGCCAACCAGTTCATGAAAGTACGGATAATCAAATTCCAGCATTAGTATACCTAATATCATGGCAACGACTCTTTCTCTGAACTTCTCAGTTGAACTTGCCTACCGCTGTTTAATGTTGTGTGTGGCTCAGGTTATACTTGCTAGTTAATTGATCTGATATAGCCGGGAAGATTCAGATACCGGGAAGATTCAGATAAAGGTAAGCGAGATGCAAAAGGGAAGGCAAAATCATCTAAGATCCTTACAGGCAAAGCTAATGATTGTTTTTGCACTCAAAGGTTTAAACCCTCGACTTCTTTGTGGACCTGGACTGCTAAACGGCAAACCTGTCCGTGGTCAGACTATACCGCTTGTTGCCACAATTGCCTTTGCCATAGTGATACTGGGTGTTGGGATCTTCTTCCTGATCCAGCTATTAGGCGGCTCCAGAGAGTTCCAAAATGCTGTCGACTCAGGCACGCTGCAGGTTTCCAAGAAGGCCCTTTTTGCGCCCAGGGTGCAGCTGAGTCATTCCAATCCAACGACAGGTGTAGATGAGATAACTGAGTTTGGTGGAGTGTCTCTTAAGGTTAAGCAGCTTGAGCTGTCCAACTTTCCTACTATTGTTCCACCGGATGACGGCAACTACTATGTCGATCTTTTAGGAATAAACGGCATATGGGGACAGGCTCTGCTTGAGGCTCTCAATGTGCAGAGGATGCAGATGGCTGGGGTTGCTACAACTCAAGCAATTCGAAATGCTCAGCGTATTCAACGGACAGCTGCTGATATCAGCAGCCGGCTTTCTCAGAACCTGCTCAGCGACAGCGACCCCACCCAGAGCGATCCGGGAGTTTCCAATCCGCTTGATACAACATTTCGGCGGCTAGCAAATGATAATACAGTGAGAATGCTGGAGCAGACAGGACTGGTCAGGAAGGATGATTATTCCAATTCATTCACCTATCGTGGGAAAGATAGCAATATTGAGTTAAATGTTGATCAGCAAACAGTTGGATTGCTTAATCTCAATGGTGTAACTTCAGGTCAACCTTATCTTGGCACCAGTAACTCGAGCGGGGTTTATCTTAAAGGATACGTTCCTGCCACTGTTCCGCTAGGTGCTGTATCTCTCGACTTCATGTTTGTTCCGCTTGAAGTTCAGAAGAAACCTCATTTGATCTCTCAAATCCAGTTCAATCAGGATGCCAATGCTACAACAATCGGCTCTCCCCTGACTGCTTCCGTGCCTCCTAGTATCCCTCCCGATGCTTTTCACTTCAGCGCTCTGGTTAATGTCGAGAAAGCCTCAAAGGACATGGAGCATAGAGCATTTGCTGCTAGCAAGGATATGACAGGGGGGCTCAAGATAAGCAGTCCGCGTGGGTTTATTCGGATTGAAAATCCAGGTGGCGCTAACGGCACTCCTTTCCATGTTCTCGAACTGGCCAACCAGGAGACAGTCAACGGATACAACGCCATGCAGGGACTATTAGGCGGAGAAGCCGGACCAGTCCTAGGCAATTCGCTCTTCAACCCGGTGCAGAATAACTACGGCAATAATTCTTACGCACAGGACGGAGCAGCGCTCATGGCAGTTGCGTGTTCCACTATGTCACTGCTCGGATGGAACAATGTTGCTTTTATTACATGTATTCCATGTTTGTTTGCTATCCCACCCTGTTTCAATGTATGTTATCCAGCTATGTGCTTCGCACAAATAGTTTGTGCATTTACACAAGGTTGCGGTGATGTGCCTGATTATGATGCCGGCAGCTTCTGGAACATAGCCAATCCTGGCTTTCATCCGGTGTATGCCTACATGCCGGGGGAGTCGATGCCAGGAACCGGAAGAGGACATAACAGCATTGACACCAGAGGTATATGCAATGTGACACCCGAAAATGCAGGGCTGCGGGAGCATAAGATCTTCTGGGACTGGCTGGAGGGGAAGTCTTATATCGATTTTAATGCTCTGGTGATCAGTTTCATGACAGCTCCATGTAGTCTTTGCTGGTGGAGTCAGAACCTTCATGGTGGGGGAATTTCGCAGTACCCAAAGTTCAACAACTTCGATGCTGATTCAGCCGAGTCCGGTATGAAGGACAGGATGCCGGCGGGGGGACATACGTTCAGTTTGCTGAACCGTCGTACGCTAACAAATTTTACGACAACTGGAACACTAAGTTCGCTGCTGTACGGGCGACTCTCAACAGATCCAACGCCGCCTGGCGCCGTCACTACCGTCTATAATCTCATGTACCAGCGAATCCGAGAGATTGCCCCCGAGTCACCAGCAGCAGAAATACAATCCGTGCTCTCAAGTACCAAACCTATACCTATGGGTGCCAATGCATTTATCTATCTCGATGACAGTCAGCATCTTCAGCTGTCTGTCCCTGCCAACGGGGACGTACTACCTCCCTGGCTTACACCAGTACAGAATGCACCTCCCGATGGAGATGATTTCCATAAGATCAATCCAACGCAATTTGAGTACCGTGATCCAGATCAAAAAAACCGTTGCTACAGGTTAGTCAATCCCAATCAGGATTTCATCACGGGTACAGAAATATATGCACCGACGTCAGATAACTATCCAACAAGGGTTTGCAGCTACGATATATACCATTTCTCGCCGTCTTCTGGTTTCAACGGACTTATGGGAGTGCTGAAGCTCGGCTCGAAAGTGGAAAGAAAATGCATGGTGCATGGAGTGATCGACACTTCGAAAACTCCGTGGACACAGCCGGATGATTGTTTTTGCTATCCACATCCTGATGGCTCAAAGGATCAGACCATTTGCAAGCCTAGCGTTTTCTAGCGTATCCCGAAGTGCAGCTACAAGTAAATCAATGCAGGGAGTACGATTACAATGAGACTTATAAACCAGCGATGCCCGTTTGAAGTTGCCCGGCAACTATCTGGAGCCGGCACTAAGTGTGTGCTGGCACTTGTGCTGGCGGCGCCTGGATTATCAGCAATCTCGGAGCCGTTATCCTGGCAGCAGCAGTCGATTTTGGCACAGAGCAACTCACAGCAGGGGTCTCAAAATCTCAGCCCGGCCGAAAGAGCAAGCAAGAACAGCGCCAGTGTTGACAAGTGGGTCACCGACTTCAGACTGGACCCAGCAGTTGGAGCAATGATGAAAGATGTCTACCAGAAGGCGCCTCAAACGCCGATTCAGCCGTCTCCATCGATTGTCAATTTCGTCAAGCAGCAAAAGCGGGCACAGAGCGTCGCAACTAGCAGTCCGCCATCAGATTTTCCAGCACCTGTTTTCGAAGGGGCAAATACGCGGTATCAGACGAAGTCTCCTGTTAGCTATTCTGATTCCAAGCTGTCTCTGACAACATACATGCTGCAAATCACGACTTCTGCATCGACCAGAACAGTCGGCATCTGGTACCGGTCTTCTTTGGCGCAGGCTGGCTGGCAGGTTATTGATATCGATGCTGTAGCCCAGAAAGCGCGCGATTCGCAGATGCTTGCGCGAATTCCCGGTGGTATGGCGGCACCATTGCAGAGCTTACCCGGTGGCTCAAAACGGGCTACTTTAGCCGGTCCTGGCGCTTCTGAGACCATTATGGCTAAGAAAAGTAATATGCAGTGCACGGTGCAAATCATAGAGGACAGGCAGCCGCCGCGAACCGAGGTATATGTTAGTGTTGGCAAACCTCAAGGCTAGCTGCCGAACAGCGCTTCTCATCTGTGTCTTGGCTTCAGTCATCTTTGGTGCAAGCATTCAGTTCTCGCTGGCTGCGGACCACAAGCAGCTCGGGTCTCAGCCTTCCTGTGGCTGTAAGGGGCTGGCAAATGTGATGGTTGGCAAGTTTATGAAGAAAAGTTTTGCGGATGACCTGATCAAGCAGCTTCTGAGAAATCCGTATAACCCTGAGGCACGGCTGGCAATGGGCATGTACTATGAGGTGCACGGTATGTCCTATGAAGCTCTTTCTCAATATACAGAAGCAGAAAGACTCAAGCCTTCGAATCCTGGAGGTATGCTGGGGCAAGCTCGTGTATATATGGTAGTCAGGCAATTCGATCTGGCGGATCGTTTTTTGAGCCGGATCAGAAGTAAGTTTCCCGATGTTTTGGATGGCGATCTTCTGCAGTTCATGTCTTATAGCATGCAGGGGAAACCCGACGTGGCAGAGCGTTGGTTGAATCAACGGATACATTTGTACCCCAACAATTTCAAACTGAAACTGGTTAAGGCGACTCTACTAGCGGTGCACAACCACATTGAGGAGTCGCTGGGCATCTGCAACCAGGTTCTTGCGGTGCAGCAAAACTATTTCCCGGCAATAATCTTAAAAACAAGTGACCTGAAGCGCCTCGGGCATAACGAGGAGGCGTTTCGCGTGGTATTCCGATGTTTTGAAGAGATGCCATACGAGATACGCATGTGTTGGTTTTATTTGCGGTTGTTGCTTGACGAAAAACGTCCGGACCTTGCCCTGGAGCCAGCCCTGGCCATGTTTGCATTAAGCGAGCCGGGCAATGAGCACGAAGAGAAATTGGCACGACTTTTTGCCACTTCATTTCTGGCAACAGCCGCGTCTCAGGCTGCGGAGCAAACAATTGCCAGAGTTACAAGCAAGCTTACTGACAAAAAAGTGGCAGCACGATTCCAGAAAAATATGGGTGATGTTTTTGATCGTCTTGGGCGCCCCAATTTAGCACTGCAGCATTACAGCTCGTCGCTTTTGTTATCCGAGCATGAGGTAGCAGCGTATATGCGGGTTGCCCGCTATGCCGAAACAAGAGCGCGAGATTGTCAGGCAGCTTTAGCTGAATATGAGGCGGCGCTTAAATATGCGAGCCCAAAAGACTGCGTAGTCTTGCTTCCCCGCATAGCTCACCTGAAGGCAAGGGTATCATTGCTTCCCAACGATGTTGTCTGGCAGCTGCGGGACAAGTGCTGGTTTGCCTGGCTCGCAATGGCGTCTCCTCTGCCGGTCGCGGTAGACCTTGTCAGATTTCGGAAGGAGCTATCTAACCCCTATGCACTGCTCGGTCTACCGGAGATGGCATCTGGATCGGGTGGATCTGGAGTGTTGCCTGCTGTGATGAAACCTGCAATGAGTCCTGTGATCAGCTTGCCTCAGCAAGCGAAAATGAATTGATTCAGTGGCAGCCTGTTCTAATACGATGAATGGGTCTAAGGGCTAATCATCCCACGGCTCCTTGGGATGTGGAGGTGAGAGTGCAGCTGTGCCGCCTGTAGGTGCTGTATAGTGCATGTCCACAAACGGGTGTGACATTACACCATTCTCGTCAGCAACTGGCGGCTCAGACAGGTCAATTCTTGCTGCATCATTATGCAAAGAATTGGAGACTGGAGGGATGTATGTGGCAGGCGAATGAGGCGTTGCATTGACGGCTGGCTTGTCAGGTTGGTGAGTGACAGTTGGGACCAGTATGACCGGATGTGGTGGCATATAAGGTGAAGATGGCTGCTGCGCCGGTCTATTGGTAAAGCTTAAGAGCAGGAGCCCAGCTGCAATGAGGATAGCTGCTCCGGCAGCCACTCCACGAACGATGGTCCGAGTCTTTTGGGCTGCCCCCACAGGGCAATCTTTCACCTGAAACTTGCCATCCTTTCTCCTATAGAAGCAGAAGTCTTCTCGTCCTTCGTGCTTCGCGACCAGCACTCTTGCCTCTTGCTCGTCCAGCTCGGACAGGTCGTAAACCTGCTGGTGGCATCGTGTGCAGTATTTCACGCGCGATCTACCGCTCATCGAAGCCCACTGGACCGGACAATCGGAGGACAGACGAAAGTGTTCCAGGGGGCGGATTGGAGGCGAGGGTGCTGGTGGCTGTTCGTGTATGACTGCAGCGGCAACGAGAATGCGTTCTGCCTCCTTTCTGCTGGCTTGCTGTTCTATCTTTTGCAGTTGGTCGAGATCGAAAATGGTCTTCTTTGCATCTCTTGGCAGCTTGGCCCCTTTGAGAACCTGATTGATAGGTGCTGCCTGCAGAGGAGCTGCCGGATTGGCATTACTCCCTGGACTGGTGATTTCTACAGGCGATTGTCTCACCTGAGAAGGTACCTCGCCTGAGCATAAAAGCTCAACCTGACCTGGCTTACTGTCCGAATGATAAGAATTGTCTGTTAGTGGTCTGTCCATGTCCGGTTCATGTGGATCTGTCACCCGGTCGGAGGCGCTGGGAGCAGCAGCTACAACGTCAAGATCTTGAAATGTTTTTTTCAGAAATCTCGGGTTTTTGAATGGATCGGGCGTCTGGTCCAACTGTTGAGACTGGGTGGGTATCGGGACCTTTGCTTCAGCAGCCGAATGGACAGGAGAGGCAACAGATTGTTCGGGGGCTGATCGTTGCTCTGGTACGGTCAGTGAAGAAAGCGGTTGATGCTCTGGTGCTATTTCGGGGAAGGTTCGTTTAAGCAGCTTTGAAACTTTGACTCTGCCTGGGCCGGCACTGCCGCTACTGGAGGCTGACGGAAGCTGGCTGCCGGGCACAGCTGTATCAGCGGACGCGACAATGTTGTCTGCCGAGCGATAGCTCTTATCGTCTGGACCTACATTCGTGCCATTGTCCAATTTGTCCTCGCCGGTGCTAAGAAAAATCTTTGCATTGCAACAAAAAGCAGACCAGCTCAATGTTTCTTTCACTATGATACACAGAACAAAGCATTTTCTGAGCAGCATTATGCTTAAACCTTTGGATTGTCATATCCAGGCTAATTGCTGCGTTTGCGAGAGTTATACTATCGGTGTGATTGTGTGGAAACTCCATTCGCCTTAGACCAGGGAGCATCGTTGTGCCAATCGACACAATGCTGCCCTGACTGCCGATACCAATTGTTGGTGATGCATGTCCAAAGTCTTGATTGCTGCTGGCGACGCGGAACTGTCTTCTCTGATGGAGAACTGGCTGTGTCAGGAGAAGCATATTGTTGCTGTGGTGGACAACGGACTGGACTGTTGGGAGCATCTCAATACTTTTCGATACGATCTTGTGCTTATTGACTGGGACTTGCCCCAGTTGCAGGGCATTGATATCCTGAAACGATTCCGCGGCACAGGTGGTACCACGCCGATCATCCTTCTGTCTGCACATACGACTGTTGCTGACAAGGAATTAGGATTTGATGCCGGTGCTAACGATCTTTTGACAAAACCGTTTTACTTCAATGAGTTCTCGCGACGAGTTAACAATATTTTGTGTGGACGGGGAAGTGAGGCTGGTTCAAGCTGCTGGTCGGGAGCAGGCAATGAACATGTTTTGCAAAGAGGAGATCTAATCGGAACTGCTCTTGCCTCCAAGTATGAGTTTCTTGAAGTATTGGGTGAAGGTGGGCTAGGGCTGGTATTTAAGGTGAGGCACCCGCACCTGGGAAGGCTGCTGGCAGTTAAGATGATTGTTTCTCCTGATACGAGTGTACAGGGTGTGGCTCGATTTGAACGCGAAGCTAGAGCTTTGTGCCGGCTGGATCATCCGAATATTGTCACCATCTATGATTTTGGTGTTACTGAGCGCAAGCAGTCATATATGGTTCTGGAGTTTATTGATGGTCAAGATCTTGACACGATTTTGGAGCATGAAGACCATTTATCAGTTGAACAAACACTTGAGATATTGATTCAGGTCTCTGATGGGCTGGCTCATGCTCATGAGATGGGCGTTTTGCATCGTGACATGAAACCAGGCAATATCATGCTCAGGCGAACTGGTGGCAGGGTCTCTGTGGTCAAAGTGCTTGACTTTGGACTGGCCAAGTTGACAGTGCCAGAGTCACAAAATCAGATTGCACTCACCTGGACAGGGCAAGTGTGTGGTTCGCCACCTTATATGAGCCCCGAACAGGTGCGTGGCAAACAGGTAGACGAAAGGTCAGACGTTTATTCTGTGGGTTGTATGCTCTATGAGATGTTGACTGGCTACACTCCGTTCGTGTCGAATAAAGTCATAGATATAATGCTTATGCACCTGGAGTATCAGCACGAACCGCTGCGCTGCGTTCGCCCCGACCTGGATTTGCCGGAGGATTTGGAGTCTATCGTAGCAAGAGCGCTCGAAAAGGATCCGCAACTGCGTTATCAGTCGATTGTGGCATTCAGAGATGATCTTGAGCACGTTCAGCATAAGTATAAGAGCTAGCCAGTAATCTGGCTCTTCAATAGCTATCCTTGATCGGCTCACAAAGATGGCTGCCTCTATGCTTGCTGACCGCCTTGAGCCATTTTGAGCTTTAACTTGATGGCTTCCAGTGCGTCGATAAACTCGCGCATTGACGAATATCTTTCTTCGCGAGACCGTGCCAGAGCTTTGAAAAGAACAGGCTCAAGCTCTTCTGGGAAATTAAAATCTGGGCGCAGTTCTTTCAGTGGAACAACATCTTCCTCAAGATGTTTGAGCATCACTTCCATACTGTTTTCGCCCAGGTGAGGCGGGCAGCCGGTCAGCGCTTCGTAGGCGACGCAGCCGAGTGCATAAATGTCTGAGCGCTCATCAAGGCTTTTCCCTCTCACCTGTTCTGGTGCCATATAGGGTGGGCTGCCAAAAACTTGGCCCAGTTGTGTTAACTGCAGCGACTGTACAGATGGAATCGATTGTCTAATTTCAGGCTCTTTGAGTTTAGCAAAACCGAAATCGAGAATCTTTACAACTGGCGGACGACCTGTATATTGTTTGAGCATTATATTGCTAGGCTTGATGTCCCTATGCAGAATGCCCATATCGTGAGCGTGAGCAATGCCGTCCCCTGCCTGAGTGCAGATATCAAGCGCCGATACTATTTCAAGCGCTCCTTGCTCGGACATAAGATCGGCAAGTGCTTTACCATCAATAAATTCCATCACCATATAGGGTTGATTGTGTTCAGTGACGCCAAAATCATGAATAGTGATGATGTTATGGTGGTCCAGTCGGCTAACTGCTTTAGCCTCACGCTTGAAGCGCTCTATGCTCTCTTCCTTCAACTGGTGTGAATGCAGCATCTTAATGGCAACCAGCTTTTCCATAAGCGGATGCATGGCTTTAAATACCATTCCCATCCCGCCTTCGCCTAAAACTTCTAGAAACTCATAGCGAGACGCCAGAAGTGTGCCTGTCAGATTAGCTCTTTTCAAGACGTCTTCGTTGCCGCTGCCGAGAGCCTTATAAACAGTCGCCTGCGACTCCATCCGCCTTAATAAGGCACGAATGCGGGCAGAGAGCTCTTTCATGTGAAACGGTTTGGTCAGATAGTCATCAGCGCCGGAATCAAGACCAAGCTCTTTGTCGTTTACATCTGTGTGACCAGTTAGCATGAGGACAGGTGCCTTGCCGCCAGAGGCTCGATAGCGCTTGAGGATGTCTATGCCGTTAATGTCGGGAAGGTCCCAGTCAAGGATTAAGAGGTCGTATTGATTGTCTGATCGGCTTTTCTGCCAGCCTTCAAAGCCTGTGTGTACTACCTCGAGAGAATGCTTCTCATAAGCAAGCCAGTCTTCAACCGCTGAGGACAATTGCAGATCATCGTCAACGTAGAGAATTTTGGCCATAAGCTAGTAGTCACCTGTCTTCTTTGACACTATTGACCTGCTGTTCTAGAGACTGCCAGCAATAATCATAGCGAATAAAGTTGTGGTATAGCCAGATGTGTATCTCCGTTTGTTGCTCATTGCTTGTTCTGTCACAGTTCAGGTCAGCAGTCGAAGGAGATGAGTGGAGGTTAATCTTTTATCAGGAGGATTGGGTACTCAAACATTCAACGATAAGTTCGCCTTCTTTCTCGTCGACGAGCGCTTTGCCGCCTTGTTCGAGTTTGCCAAAAAGGATCTCTTCGGCAAGTTTTTCTTTGACCTTTTGCTGAATAAGTCTGGCCATAGGTCGCGCCCCGAAAAGCCTGTCGAAACCCTTGGCAGAGAGCCACTTTCTTGCTTTATCAGTTAGCTCAAGTTCAACTTGCTTTTCTTCTAGTTGCTCACGCAATTCGTTCATGAATTTATCAACTACCCTGCTAATGTCTTCCAGTGTCAATTGATTGAACACGATCCAGGCATCAAGACGATTGCGGAATTCTGGAGAGAATGCCCTTTCTATGGCGCTCCTGGCTTTAGCGCCGTCGGCTTTGCTTGCTGTGCGGGTGGTTGTATCAGCTGCTGAGGAAGTGGCAATACGAAAACCTACGTCTTCGCTTGTCATTTCGCGAGCACCAGCATTGGTTGTCATAATGACAATGACATTGCGAAAGTCGGCTTTCTTGCCGTTGTTGTCAGTCAGTGTGGCATGGTCCATCACCTGCAGCAGAATGTTGAAGAGATCTTCGTGAGCTTTCTCAATCTCATCGAGGACCACAACTGCATATGGTGTCTTGTTGATTGCGTCAGTAAGCAGTCCGCCTTGATCAAAGCCGACATAGCCTGGCGGTGCCCCAATCAAGCGTGAAACAGTATGTTTCTCCATATATTCGCTCATGTCATAGCGGAGGAAGCTGACACCGAGCACTCTGGCAAGCTGTTTGGCCAGCTCAGTTTTTCCCACACCGGTAGGACCAGAAAAAAGGAAAGATCCAATAGGTTTGCCGGCATTACCAAGCCCTGATCGTGAAAGCTTGATTGCTTTGACCAGTTGCTCTATGGCATGATCCTGTCCATAGATGACGCTCTTGAGCTCGTGTTCGAGGTCTTGCAGGCGTTGCTTGTCCGACCCCGATACCGACTTCGGTGGCACTTTAGCCATTCTGGCAACTACAGCCTCGATATCTTGCTGCGTAACTTCGCGCGATGGTCGCTCTGCCAGTGGAACAAGCTTGACCATTGCTCCTACTTCATCGATAACATCAATGGCTTTATCAGGGAGAAACCTGTCGTTTATATATTTAGCTGCAAGCTCAGCTGCTGCTCGAATGGCATCATCAGTATAAGTGATACCGTGGTGCTCCTCGTAGTAGCTCTTGAGCCCTTGTAGTATGCGCACTGTGTCAGCAATACTTGGCTCGCCGATCTCGATCTTTTGGAAGCGCCTTCCCAGAGCTTTGTCACGTTCAAAGGATGCTTTATATTCAGGATAGGTGGTCGAACCAATACAACGTAGATCACCGCTGGCCAGAGCCGGCTTGAGGATGTTTGATGCATCTATAGAACCGCCGCTGACTGCACCGGCTCCAACAATAGTGTGAATCTCGTCTATGACTAGAATGACACCAGGTTTCTTTTGGAGCGCCTTAATTACTGACTTCAGACGCTGCTCAAACTCGCCACGATATTTAGTGCCAGCAATTAGAGCCCCCATATCGAGTCCGTATACTTCAGCACCTTTGATGGCATCAGGCACTTCATTGCGCTGAATCTTAAGAGCCAGTCCTTCGGCAATTGCAGTTTTGCCTACACCAGGGTCGCCGACATAAATAGGGTTGTTCTTCCGTCTGCGACAGAGAACCTGGATTGTGCGAGCTACTTCAGCTTCTCTGCCAATTAATGGATCGATCTTGTTTTTTTTAGCCTGGTCAATCAGGTTGACAGTGAAGGCACTCAGTGGATCGCGAGCATCTCTGGAGCCTGCCTCTGGATCCTTATCACCTGCTTGCTCAGTTTCATCATCGTCTTCGCCAGCTTGTGATTTTGACACGCCGTGAGAGATGAAATTCAAGACGTCAAGACGGGTGATGCCCTGTTTTTCCAGGAGATAGGCAGCGTGTGAATTGCGTTCTTGATACATTGCTGCCAGAATATTTCCGCTGTCAATAGTAACCTGTCCGGAAGATTGTGCCTGCAGTGCGGCCCTTTGTAGCACACGTTCAAATGAAGAAGTCTGCTCTGGCAGTGTGTCTGCGTAATGTGGCAGCTGCTCCATCTGCTCTAAGAAAAACTTCTCAAGTTGTTGCTTCAGCTCGTCAACATGACCGCCGCAACTTTTCACGACTTTTATACCGGTCTGTTCATGGAGCAGAGCATAAAGGAGGTGCTCAAGTGTGATGTACTCGTGGTGTCGCCGTACAGCTTCTTCAACTGCTGCATTGAGAGTTCGTTGCAATTCTTTGGAGATCATTTCTCGGGTTATTCCTGCTCAACTGTACACAAGAGTGGATATTCATTAGCTTGTGCTATCTGTGTGACCTTATTGACTTTAGCCTCGGCAACTTCATAGGTATAAACACCGGCTATGCCTATGCCCTGCTGGTGCACGTCTAACATTATTTTGACAGCTTCTTGCTCCGGTTTATGAAAAATGGAGACCAGCACAAATACGACAAACTCCATTGTCGTGAAGTCATCGTTGTGTAAAAGGACCTTAAAGAGCGGTGGTTTCTTGAGTTGCTGCTTGCGCTCTGTTGACAGTTCGCCTTCGTGCTGACCTTCATCTTCCCATGCAGGCATGGTTAAGCCTCTCTTCTTATTTGTATCTGCAATGCTAGCACAGGCGTCCGGGACCGTTTGATGTAGGTCATGGGTGCAGGCAGTGCCACTCTTGCTGCTCACAGCCGCTTTGTTCACTTGCCTGCATCTTCGGGCAGCTTCCTTTCGGGAACAAGATGCAGCGATAGTTAGTCTGGCTAACTATTAGCCTGGCTAACTGCCCACCTGTATGTATGGCGGTTGAGCAGAAGGAGTCCCTTGTGAGGATCTGCCGTATGACAACCGTAGACACCAGCCAGGAGGTTTGTTTAACGGACCTCTTGAAAAGTAAATTTCTATTTAATCCTCTGTTTATTCATTGTCGAGGAACATATGATACTAACCGTTAGTCATACTAACAGTTAGCAATTCTGAGTGGCGTATACCTATGTATGGCAATCGGAGAGAACCATGCTCATTGGAGTGAATGAAGTGCCAGTTGTCGATACGACCCAAGAAGTGACAGCGCAGGCTGTGGCAGCTAGGATTATGGAAACTGCTCCATTAATCATGTATTTCATCAGGCGCAACGCACGCAAGAATAAGAACTCGGAAGCATCTATAGCACGAGTGCGTGTGTTGGCCTTTCTGCAAAACTGTCCTGACTCATCGCTGACGAGGCTGTCAGAGTCGTTAGGTGTTACCAATGCGACAGCGTCTACTCTGGTGGAAAGTCTTGTTCAGGCTGGTCTTGTAGCGCGCAAGGATGATCCGGCAGAGCGACGCCGTATTTTGTTGCGGTTGACTAAAACAGGGCAACAACAGTTGGAGACATCACGACGGTTGCGTGTTGAAGAGATTGTTGAGGTAATCTCTAATCTATCACCGTCTAAACTGAAGCAGGTAGAAGAAAGTTTGACGTTACTCAAAGACAGCTTTAATCAGTCCAATTCTCAATATAGTAGCTGGAGTGTATAGCATTCGATGATTACACAGGACGGGAGCGCCGTGAAGCCAGAAGTTGGCAAAAGTATGAATATGGATCCGGCTAGCAGCTCCAGAGCTGAAGTTGCCGCCAGTCCAAACTGGGTGCGATCTGCCCCTGGTGGCAAGGGGAAGAGAAGCTTGCAGCGAAGTATTCTCATTCCAGCTGCTATTTTGCTGGTTGTTGCTGCAGGCATATGTACTTATCTACATTTTAACGGTCCTGCTCATGGCATTATGAAGAAGGAGAGGGCTGTGCCGGTCAATGTTGCTGTGGCATGCTTGAGCGCAGTGCCTATTCAGGTTCGTAGCATTGGCAATGTCACCCCTTACACGATTGTTAATATCACTCCGCAAGTGAGTGGGCAGCTGTTGAGAGTCTTTTTCTCTCAGGGGCAACTGGTTAAGTCCGGAGATCTGCTCTTCGAGATTGATCCGCGCCCTTACAGGGCAGCGCTCAACCAGGCTGAAGGAAATGTGGCTAAAGACACAGCTCTAGTAGAGGCAGCTCGAGCTAATCTGTCCAAGGATAAGGCCCAGGTTGGACAGCTGCAAGCTAATCTAAATAGGGATGTTGCCCAGCTTACATATGCCTCAAGAGAGAAGGTAAGGTATGCTGAGTTGGTTGAGCAAGGGGCGGTGTCGCATGAACAGAGCGACCAGGTTAACACTAGCGAAGCGCAGGCTACTGCAACAATTGAAGCCGATAAGAAGGCTATAGAAAATGTTCAGGCAGTTGTGCGTTCTGATGAAGCTCAAATTAATACTGCTATTGGTACTTTGAAGGCTGATCAAGGAGCAGCTGAGAGTGTGCGTATTCAGTTGGGCTGGACTCAAATCCGCTCTCCAATTGATGGACGTACAAGCAGTCTCAATGTTTATCAAGGAAATGTTGTTACTGCCAACAGCACCAACCCGATTGTGACCATAACACAGGTGCGACCAATCTATGTCACTGTGACCATACCGGAGCAGTATCTTAATGATGTCAGGCGGGCCCAGCAGACAGGCAGTCTGAAGATGGAAGCAGAGATTGAAGGGTCTAAGAAGGATCTCTGGGGTGGCACGATCTCTTTTATGGAGAATACTGTCAACACCAGCACCGGTACCATTATGTTGCGAGCAAGCTTTGACAATAACGATATGCACCTGTATCCCGGACAGTTTGTCGATGTTGTGCTGACTATGCCACCGTCCGGACCTGGAGTTGTCATTCCAGCTCGGGCAATACAGACAACACAGCAAGGACATTCTGTTTATATAGTCAAAGCTGATGGTACTGTTGAGCTCAGGACAGTCAAAATAGGACAGACTTTTGGTGAGCAGGCAACCATCTTGGAAGGTCTGTCGGCATCAGAAGTGGTGGTAATTGATGGGCATCTACAGTTGACTCCAGGGGCTCGGGTGAAAGTTCTGCACGAAAGGGCAGAAGTTAGCCGTGGTGTTGGTAGCTAAATATGAATCTCTCCGGACCGTTCATCATGCGTCCTGTTATGACGACACTGGTGATGGCCGCCTTTGTCATCTTTGGCTTAATCTCTTATTTCACTCTGGCAATTAACGATCTGCCGGCGGTAGACTTCCCGACCATAACAGTGAGCGCTTCTGTTCCTGGCGCCAATGCTGATACTGTGGCTTCAGCAGTAGCAACTCCGCTTGAAAAGCAGTTCAGCACAATAGCCGGGCTTGAAAATATGAACTCAACAAGCTCGCTTGGGTCCTGCTCGATCACTTTACAGTTTGATCTTAACAGATCTATTGACGGTGCTGCCCAGGATGTTCAGTCAGCCATTATTGCTGCCAGACCTTATTTGCCTACAAGCATGCCGACCCCACCAACATTCAGGAAGGTCAATCCGTCCGATGCTCCTATTCTCTTTATTGCCTTATCGTCTCCGACGCTGCCGCTTTATTCAGTAGATGAATATGCTGAAAATGTAATTGCCACGCGTATCTCAATGGTGAGCGGCGTGGCGCAGGTGCAGGTATATGGTTCGCAGGTGTACGCTCCTCATGTGCGAGTTGATCCTCGCAAGCTGGCATCTTACGGAATTGGTATTGATCAAGTTGGAGCTGCCATCAGGCAGGCTAATGTGAATCTGCCTTGCGGCACTCTTTACGGCCCGCAAAAGTGCTGGAACATTATGGCTAACGGGCAGCTTTTTAATGCCTCACAGTTTCGCCCGGTCATAGTCACATACAAGAACGGCGCTCCTGTGCGCCTGGGTGATGTTGGCGATGTCATTGACAGTGTCCAGACTGATAAAGTGGCAAGCTGGTTTAACAATACCCGCGCTGTTATTCTGGCTGTGCAACGGCAGCCCAATACTAATACGATAAAGATTGTCGATCAAATAAGAGAACTGCTGCCCACATTTAGAGCCATTATGCCTGCCTCTGTAGACCTCAACATCATGTTCGATCGCTCTCAAGGCATACGTCGAGCAGTGAATGAAGTGCAGAGGACACTTGTGATTACAGTGTGTCTGGTCATTTTGGTCATATTCCTTTTCTTGGGCAATGTGTCTACCACTATCATCGCCTCTCTGGCGTTGCCTATTTCACTAGTGGGGACCTTTGCTGCAATGAAGTTGTTCGGGTTTACACTCAACAATATCTCTTTGATGGCGCTCACTTTGTGCGTGGGTTTTGTCGTGGACGATGCCATAGTTGTTCTGGAGAATATAGCCAGGCATATGGAGATGGGTAAACCTCCACTGATGGCGGCTATGCACGGTTCAAAAGAAGTATCTTTCACAATTGTCTCTATGACTGTGTCGCTTATAGCTGTCTTTATTCCCATTCTGCTCATGGGTGGCATTGTAGGGCGACTCTTCCTTCAGTTTGGTGTCACTATATCAGTGGCAATCCTTATCTCCGGCTTTGTCTCCATTACACTGACACCGATGCTCTGCAGTCGCTTTTTGCGTCCGCCAGGGGATGAGCGTCGCAACCGGCTGCATGCTGCTTCGGATCGTGTTTTTGCTCGGGCGCTGCATTTTTACGATTTGACATTGCAATTGGCCTTGAGGCACAAACCGGCAGTGATTGTGCTGTTTGTAATGATGCTGGCAGGCTCTGCCGCTCTGCTCATTTTTGTACCTAAAGGTTTTTTGCCTAGTGAGGACACCGGGCAGGTCATGGGCATTACACAGGCAGCAGAAGGGATATCTTTCGACTCGATGGTGCGGCATCAGAAGAAGCTTGCTGCAATTGTTTCCAAAGATCCTAACATTGCCTGCTTTATGTCAAGTGTTGGTGCTGGCGGACCGAACAGCGCTGTTAATCAGGGACGCATGTTTCTTATACTAAAACCGCGATCAGAGCGCACGACTAACATAGATGAGATAGTTAACGGGTTGCGCAAAAAATGTGCCAACATTCCTGGTATTAAGCTTTTTATGCAGAACAGACCGTCAATCAATATTGGCGGTCAGATGACAAAAGCAGCTTTCCAGTTTACGCTGTCCGGTCCTGATACGACTGAACTGTTCAGCACTGCCACAGCTCTTGAGAAAAAGATGAAAGAGCTGAGTGACCTCCAGGACGTCAATAGCGATTTGCAGATCAAGAACTTGCAGCTGGCGGTGGAGATTGATCGTGACAAATGTGCCAGGCTCGGGATCTCTGTGATGCAGGTCCAGGATGCTCTCAATAGTGCTTATGCCAGCCGCCAGGTCTCTGTGATTTATACACCTACTAATCAATACTGGGTAATCCTTGAGGTTAAGCCTGAATATTATGCAGATCCGTCCATGCTGAGCTGGTTCTTTGTACGCTCCAACTCAGGACAACTGGTGCCGCTCTTCTCCTTAGCTCATGTGTCGCGCACAGCCGGACCGTTGCAGATTAACCACCTTGGTCAGTTTCCTTCTGTAACTCTGTCATTCAATTTGAAACCGGGAGCAGCTTTAAGTACAGCCGTACAGGAGGTGAAAGCTCTTGTAAAAGGAGCGTTGCCTGCCAGTATCACTGCCAGTTTCCAAGGAACTGCCCAGGCTTTTGAAAGTTCAGTGCAAGATCTCGGTATTCTTCTTCTCATTTCGGTTCTGGTCATATACATTGTGTTGGGCATATTGTACGAGAGTTTTATTCATCCACTTACAATCTTGTCTGGGCTTCCTTCGGCAGGGTTGGGGGCAATCTTTATCCTAATGTTGTTCCATGTTGAGTTGAACATATACAGCTTCCTGGGCTTAATCTTGCTTGTTGGTATAGTCAAGAAAAATGCCATTATGATGATCGACTTTGCTCTGGACAAAGAGCGTCGCGAACACACGAGTGCGGAGGAGGCTATTTATCAGGCTTGCTTAACACGATTTCGCCCAATTATGATGACTACTATGGCGGCTCTTCTGGGCAGCTTGCCTATTGCCATAGGTATTGGTGAAGGCTCAGAGACAAGGCAACCGTTGGGACTGACTATCGTTGGCGGATTGATGGTGTCACAGATTGTCACTCTTTATATAACTCCAGTTTTTTACATTTATTTGGACAGGCTGCAGAAAATGTTGCCTGCCAGGAGAGCACGGCGCGTGATTGAGGAAGGTATGGCGTGAATATCAGCTCCATCTTTATCAGACGACCGGTGATGACGACACTTGTGGTTTTTGCCATTCTGCTGTTCGGCATCCTCGGATACAGGTCGTTGCCTGTGAGCGATCTTCCTAATGTCGACTATCCGACGTTGCAAGTTACGAGCACACTGCCCGGTGCGAGCTCTGAGACGATGGCATCGGCTGTCTCGATGCCGCTGGAGAAGCAGTTTGCCACTATTGCCGGACTGGTGCAGATGACGTCCACAAGCACGCTTGGACAGGCACAGATTACGTTGCAATTTGACCCTGCAAGGAATATTGATGGTGCTGGACTGGATGTTCAGGCCGCCATTACAGCTGCTTCCAAGCAGCTGCCACCGCAGATGACTATTCCGCCTACTTTTGCTAAGGTCAATCCGGCCATGCAACCGGTTGTCTATCTGGCAGTAAGCTCAGATACACTTCCGCTGTACCAGACTGACTATTATGCAGAAACTCTTATTGCCCAGCGTATCTCCAGGCTGGCTGGGGTGGCACAGGTGCAGGTCAACGGTTCTCAACAATATGCTGTGCGAGTGCAGGTCAACCCGCAGCGGCTGGCCAGCTACGGTTTGGGAATAGACGATGTTATGACATCAGTCATAAGCGCCAATCAAAATCAGCCGGTCGGAACTCTCTGGGGAAAGCATCAAGCGTTCACCATTCAATCAAACGGTCAACTGCTTAATGCTGACGCTTATCGACCAACTATTATTGCATTTCAAAACAATGCGCCCATTCGTCTAGGCGATGTTGCCAATGTTGTTGACAGTGTTCAGAACGATAAGGAAGGTGCCTGGTTTAACGGCAAACCGGCAGTTATTCTTGCAGTCTTGAGGCAGCCTGGAGCCAACACTATTCAGGTAGTGGACAGTATAAAGAAGCTGCTGCCAACTTTTCATGCTGTTGTGCCAGGTTCGGTCAACCTTGATATTCTTTATGATCAATCGCAAACTATTCGAGAGTCTGTGAATGATGTCCAGTTTACCCTTGTTCTGACCGTTGCTCTGGTAGTAATGGTCATTTTCTTGTTTCTCGGTAATCTGTCTGCGACCATGATTCCGAGTTTAGCGCTGCCAGGATCGATCATTGGCACTTTTGCTGCCATGAAGATGCTTGGCTTCAGCTTGAACAACCTTTCTTTGATGGCACTTTCACTAGCTGTTGGCTTTGTAGTCGATGATGCCATCGTGATGTTAGAAAACATCGTGAGACATATGGAGGCTGGCGAACCACCTTTTACTGCAGCTCTTAATGGAGCCAGGGAGATAGGATTTACAATTATCTCCATGACTCTGTCTCTTGTGGCGGTTTTCATCCCGGTGCTTCTTCTTCCTGGAATAGTGGGACGCATCTTTAATGAGTTTGCAATCACCATTTCAGTTGCCATCCTCATCTCCGGGTTGATCTCCATTAGCCTGACTCCTATGTTGTGCAGCCGGTTTCTTCGTCCGGCCCGAGAAGATAAGCGTAGCGGTTTGACAGGACTGTGTGATCATTACTTCAAAAAGTTGCTCGCAGTTTATGAGGGGAGCTTGCGTTGGACGCTGCAGCATAAATCAAGCGTGCTGGTGGTGTTCGTAATCATGCTGGTAGGTACGGCAGCGCTCTTTATAGCTATGCCGAAGGGGTTCATGCCAAGCGAAGATACAGGACAGATTGTTGGCATGACCGAAGCTGAGCAGGGCACCTCGTATGATGCGATGGTGCAATTGCATCAACGCTTAGTCGATATAATCTCTGCCGATCCAAATGTTCAATCGCTTATGTCCAGCATCGGAGTTGGCAACGGCAGTCCAAACATCTCGCTCAATCAGGGGCGCATCCTCATCGTGCTCAAGCCCAGGGATCGCAGAGCGCTAAAAGTTGAGCAGGTCATTCAAGAGCTTGGTCCCAAGCTGGCTACCGTACCTGGTATCAATATCTACTTGATGAATCCACCAACAATCACTATCGGTGGTCAGGTATCGAAGAGTCTTTATCTGTTCAGCCTTTCCAGCCCAGATATTGCGGCTCTCTACAGCTCTGCTCAAGTGTTGAAAGACAAGATTGATAAGTTGCCAGGCGTGACCGATGTGACAAGCGATATGCAAGTCAACAACCCTGAGGTACATATATCTGTAGATAGAGACAAGTGCTCTGAGTTGGGTCTTACCATGCTGCAAGTTGAAGATGCTCTCGACAGCGCTTATGCTGCCAGACAGATTTCTACGATGTACACACCAACTAATCAGTTCTGGGTAATTATTGAGGTGTCGCCTGAGTTTTATTGCGACCCGTCGGTGCTGCGCCAACTCTTTGTGCGCGCCGGTCCAGGCAAATTGATACCGCTTGATACCATTGCTAAGATTGAGCCAGGAGTTGGACCGTTGTTGGTTAATCATATCGGACAGTTCCCGTCAGTCACCATCTCATTCAACCTGAAGCCTGAGGCATCACTGGGAACTGTAATTGGGCAGGTTAAAGAGCTTGCCAATCAGAACGTGCCTAAATCTGTAACTACTGGTTTTCAGGGAACAGCCCAGTCTTTTGAAGATTCTTTCCAAAACCTCTGGGCTCTTCTTGCTATAGCTATTATCGTTATTTACATCGTGCTTGGCATATTGTACGAAAGCTTTATTCATCCACTAACAATTCTTTCCGGGCTGCCGTCTGCCGGGTTGGGCGCGCTTCTTGTTCTGCTTATCTTTCACAAAGATCTCGACATATACGGTTTCCTTGGACTGATTATGCTTATCGGTATAGTGAAGAAGAATGCCATTATGATGATTGACTTTGCCCTTGATGCAGAGCGCGAAGGAGGTGTGCCTGCCGAAGCAGCTATTTTTCAGGCCTGTATTACCCGCTTTCGCCCAATCATGATGACTACCATGGCAGCTTTGATGGGGGCTGTGCCTATAGCTTGCGGCATCGGCGCTGGAGCTGAATCGCGTCAACCGTTAGGACTTACTGTTGTTGGCGGTCTGCTTGTTTCGCAGCTAGTTACGCTCTATATAACTCCAGTGTTCTATATCTATCTGGCACGATTGCAGTCCAGGTTTGCACCAGAAAAGATGGTCGGAAATATGAACAGTAGCAATCTTATCTCTTGAATCCCCTGGCTTATGGGACTATCGGTTGATCTGTCCTTGGGCAGGCAACTGCCCTGCCTTGCCGATCTTGGAGAAAGTGATCGTAGATTCTGCCTGCGCAATGTGCTCCCATCATAGCCAGAGCTTTATAGCACCAGCGGGAGGGTATGAACATGGCGCCGGTTGCACCCAAAAAGTCACCAATGAGAGTACCGTATTTGATGTGGTCGTGAGGCAATAAAATGCGGTCAATTGTCGAGTCTGCCAGAGTGACACCGAGCGTCCAGAGAGGTCCGCGCCACTGCCCGCGCTGCTCTATGGCCGCTTCAATAGTCTCTTGCTCGCGAAGTAGTTTGGACATTGCAGGCTCTGGTGCCGAGGCTAGAGCTTGCTTAATCTCATGCAAACGTGTTTTCTCCAGTATAGTCGGAGGCTCGACCAGGCGTGCGCCCCGATAAGCTGCATTGGCGTTCCATGCCCACGCAGCTGAGCGAAAGAGCGAGCGATCACGCTCGGCTAGGCGATTACTGAGGCTAGCGCGTTGCTGCTCGAACACCTCTTTTGTAGTGGGTGGTCTACCAGTAATTTTGGGCTGTAAGAACTTTGGATTGATTGGGGTGCTCTCCACTCCTTCCCCGGGAGACGCGGCACACGGATAGGTTTTAGCTGGTGTGGGCAGTAGATGCGATGTTTCTACCGCTTCTTCTGTCAGGTTCTTTTGCTGGTGAAAATTATTAGCGGAGTAAAAAATCTCTTTCATTGTGTCTTGGCACTCCTATGCTTAACAGTGCTGGCGCTGGCGCTGGCGAGCACAACTGTTTAGCCTTGACTCAGGGACTCCGGAATTGAGGAACTTGAGAGTTCCGAACGTTGCGATGTTGGAAGGTGGGGTCGTCGGGACTGTGTGACTGTGGAGAGATCGTATGGGCCGCAAGCGAGAGGACCTAGCGTATAGATCCCATTAAGCAATGTGGAAATCCCACTCAGTCCAATCATATCCGCCGGACCAGGGCAGTGAGCAGCTATCAGTTTGTTGCTAAGGCGCTTGTTTCTGGCAGGCGAGAGGCTGAGAGCTGCTCTAGACTGTGACTTTGCCTAAAACAGCCATCTGCGACTCAAGACTGGACTTCTGTACATCTAGCTCAGCAAGCTGTTTGCCCAGGGCGTCAACCTTGTCTTTTGGTGCTTTGGCTCTAAAATCAGCATTGTCCAGAATTTGACTTACTTTAGCTCTATCTTTCTCCAGAGCTTCCATACGTTGTTTGAGCTTAGTTTTGCTTTTCTCGACGTCAATCAGCTTGTCCAGAGGGACACAAATCCTGGCAGTAGAGACTGTGTCCCAGGCTGCTACATCAGGCGCAGTCCCATCGCTAGCAATAGTCAGCGGGCTTACTTTAGCCAGACGTTTGATGTAATCCTCGCCAGATTTGAGCAGCGCAAGTTCTTTCGTGTCCTGGCAATATATAAGTACCTCGGCTTGTGAGGCTGCAGGCACATTGTATGTCTGTCTGATATTGCGAATTGAGCGAATGGTGCGGGTAAGCATCTCGAGCTGGCTCTCCGCTTCTTCATCGAAGAAACTCTCATCCTCGCGCGGGTAAGGGGCAAACATGATTGAAGCCAGTTGCGCATAGAGTGCAAACTTAGGTGTACGGTCCCAGAGATCTTCTGTTATAAATGGCATTATCGGATGCAAAGCGCGCATCAACCCTTCGAAGATTACATGTAATACTTGCCTGGTCTGTCCACCGCCGGTGGTATCATCCTGTGCAATTTGAATTTTTGCGATCTCAAGATACCAGTCGCAGAAATGATCCCAGATGAACTCATAGAAGTCTCTGCATACTTCATTAAAGTCGTAATTGCGTAAGCCTTTGTGGACATCAGCAAGAAGGTGGTTGTAACGGCTCAGTATCCAGCGATCGGCAGCTGTCAGCTTGCTGCGCTCTATGCCAGAGGGTTTGTAACCTTCAAGTTCACCGAGAACAAAACGTCCTGCATTCCATAGCTTATTGGCAAAACGCTTGCATTCTTCTAACCGGTCTTCACGGAAGCGTACATCCTGATCGCCTCGGACACCTAGTGAGGCGAACAAAAAGCGGTTGGCATCAGCGCCATACTTATCAATCATGTCGAGCGGATCAATGGCATTGCCCTTTGATTTGGACATTCGTTTGCCGTCTGCAGTCTGAATCACAGGGTGAATGAGAACATGCTTGAAAGGAATAGTGCCGACAAACTTCAAACTTGTGAAGATCATTCTTGCTACCCAGAGATTGATAATCTCGCGTGCAGTGGATAGCACTGCGGTGGGATAGAAGGTCTTAAGTTCGGGAGTCTGATCCGGCCAGCCAAGGGTGGCAAACGGCCAGAGAGCAGAACTAAACCAGGTATCAAGCACATCGGGATCTTGCTCAAGTGTCTGGCAAGAACAGCTTGGGCAGGATGAGGGCGGCTCTTCGAAAGCATCTTGCTTGCCGCAACTTGTGCAAGTCCAGATAGGAATGCGATGTCCCCACCAGAGCTGGCGACTGACGCACCAGTCACGGATGTTTCTCATCCAGTCTAAGAAGGTTGCAGCGTAACGATCTGGAATGAAAACAACTCTCTGCTCTTCCACTACCGCAATGGCTGGAGCGGCAAGCTCTTTCATCCGCACATACCACTGATCAGAGAGCAAAGGCTCAATGACTGCATGACAACGCTCACAACGGACAAGCCCGAGCAGATAGTCCTGGACTTCGCTTAAAAGTCCGGCTGTTTCCAGTTGAGAGACAATCTCCCCACGAGCAGCAAAGCGCTCCTTGCCGTGCAGGTCTGCAGGAACAAACTCGTTGGCTGACAGTTTACCCTGCTGGTCGATTACCACTGGACTAGCTAGATTGTGACGCTGTCCGACTTCCCAGTCGTTGGCATCGTGTGCCGGCGTGATTTTAAGCGCTCCGGTGCCAAACTCCATATCAACATACTCATCGGCAATGACAGGTATAGGTCTATCTGTCAGCGGCAGAAGCACTGAGGCTCCCACCAGTGATGAATAACGCTTGTCGGCCGGGTTGACAGCAACTGCTACATCTCCAAACATTGTCTCCGGGCGCGTAGTAGCTACAGTTAAGTGCCCTGAGCCGTCTGCCAGGCGGTATTTGATGCAGTAGAGATGCCCTTTTGTCTCTTCATGTTCCACCTCAAGATCAGAAAGACTTGTTAAGCAACGTGGGCACCAGTTGGTGACGCGGTTGCCCCGGTAGATGTAACCCTCCTTGAAAAGGGTGCAGAAGGCCCGCATGATTGCCTTGACGTAGTGCTCATCCATTGTAAAGACCATGCGATCCCAACAAAAACTTACTCCCAGGCGCTTATATTGATTGAGAATCTGGTTGCCATACTGATTGCGCCACTGCCACACTTTCTCAAGAAATTGCTCGCGTCCAAGTGCATGGCGAGTAACACCTTGTTTCTTGAGTTCGCGCTCAACCACCATCTGTGTGGCAATGCCTGCATGGTCCGTTCCTGGCTGCCATAAGACGTTGTAGCCCTGCATCCGCTTCCAGCGAATAAGCAGGTCCTGTAGCGTTCCATTTAAGGCGTGCCCCAGGTGAAGATTACCTGTGATGTTTGGCGGAGGAAGAGCGACAGAAAAGCTTGGTCGATCTGGATCAACGGTTAATGAAAAGAGGTTCTCAGCAAACCAAAATTGGGTCCACTTTGCTTCTACTTCTTTCGGGTTATATGCTGACTTGGATTCGCTCTGTTTGCTTTCGGACATAATTTGCACTTTGAAACGCCTGTGACTATTGAATAAGGCTCATTATATAAGTGATTGGGCATCGCCTGTCCCAAGTCGTTTTGCAATTTGCAACTATCCTCATTGTTTGAGACAGGTGAAAGGAACAATCACTTAAATAAAAACAAATAAATGCTTTTTGACTAATATGAAACAATCTGAATTTCAGTGGTTCGCGCCAGGCTGACAACTGGTGTTGCCCGGCGGCAACTGTGTGCTAGAGTGGGCGCAGCTTGCCAGAGCCCTATTCTTGAAAGTCGGCCTCAATTGGTGGCAACCCTGTAGGAGACGCAAGCGGGGGATGTTAGAATTCCCCATGGCCTGGGTGAGCCGGCATTGTCTGGCGACCAGTGCTCCGCCTATTTTTCGGATATAGCAGGAACAGAAAATGATCTCAAGCAACGATTTTCGGCCGGGTGTCACCATTGTATATAACAATGGGGTGTGGCAGATCGTGGAGGCAATGCACGTCAAACCTGGCAAGGGTTCGGCATTTGTCCGCACAAAGATGAAAAATGTAGTAACTGGCAACGTTATGGAAAATACATTCCGTGCCGGTGAAAAGGTTCCGTCGGCAGTGATAGAAAAATCCGAAATGCAGTACCTCTACAGGTCTGGCGATAAGTTCACAATGATGGATGCTGTCAGCTTTGAGCAGTTCGAGCTTGATGAAGGCCAGATTGGGTCAACTGTTGAGTTTCTCAAAGAAGCACTGGAAGGCATTACAGTTTTACGTTATGACGGAAGAGTAATCGGCGTAGATCTGCCGAATACTGTTGAACTTGAAGTGACGGAAGCTGCCCCTGACGAACGTGGTGATACCAGTTCCGGTGGCGGTAAGCCGGCTAAGCTGGAGACGGGAGCGACCATTACTGTCCCATTCCATATAAAGGTTGGCGACAAAATTAGAGTTGATACGCGCAGCAGAAAGTATCTGACAAGAGTTTAAGGCAGCATTAGCAGGGTAGCGAGGCAATCGGTGAAAATTGATTTTGATCAGATCCGGGAACTGCTGGCAGTAGTTGGCAATACGGATATAACCGAGCTGACAATTGAATCGGCTGAGGAGAAGATTACTGTCCGGAAATCCGCACCGGTTGTTTTACGTCCTGTTGCAACGACAGTTGTGGACTTGCCCGAGGCGTCTGTGCAAGCAGTGTATGGGGCAGCGTCTGCTGCAGCAGGAAGATCCCAGGTTGCTGAGGCGGTGGCAGAAGGCAAGTTCATCCAGATCACTTCTCCCATGGTCGGTACATTCTATCGCTCGCCTTCACCGAGCGCGCCAGCGTTTGTAGATGTTGGCGATCAGGTGACTTTGGGGCAGACTGTTTGCATCATAGAAGCGATGAAGCTAATGAACGACCTGCCTTCCGATGTGGCCGGACGGATTGTCAAAGTGTGTGTGGACAGCGGTACTACTGTGGAGTATGGACAGCCGCTATTCATGGTCGATCCCAACGGATAGCTTCTCACCTAAAAAAGTAAGGCAAGCCCAATGATCGAGAAAGTACTCATAGCCAACCGTGGGGAGATTGCTCTGCGAGTGATCAGAGCGTGCCACGAGCTTGGCATAAGGACAGTAGCTGTATACTCGCAGGCTGATGTCGAGTCATTGCATGTCAAATTGGCAGATGAGGCATATTGCATTGGACCACCTGTGTCGAGCCGGAGCTATCTCCATCCGCCAGCATTAATCAGTACAGCTGTTGTTACAGGGGCCGATGCTATCCATCCCGGATACGGCTTTCTCTCTGAAAATGCCAACTTTGCCCAGATCTGCACTGATCACAAGATTAAGTTTATTGGACCCAGTGCCGAATCAATCAAGGCTATGGGAGATAAAGCCTCTGCACGTCAGCGGATGCGCTGTGCCGGTGTGCCTGTAGTGCCAGGCACTGATGGACTGATTACAGATGAAGCAGAGGCGTTTAAAATTGCATCTCAGATTGGTTATCCGGTCATAGTGAAGGCGACAGCTGGCGGTGGTGGTAGAGGGATGCGTGTTGCTGCGGACTCTTCTTCACTGGCGCGTGCTCTTGCGGCAGCTCGCGCTGAGTCGGCTGCAGCTTTCGGAGACAGCGGTGTCTATCTGGAGAAGTACCTGAAACCGATAAGACATGTCGAGATTCAGATACTGGCGGATAAACATGGCAACTGTTTACACTTTGGTGAGCGCGACTGCTCTATTCAACGACGCCATCAGAAGCTGATTGAAGAAGCTCCCAGTCCGGCTTTAACAGATGAGCTTCGTGCACAGATGGGGGTGTCAGCAGTCCAGGCAGCCAAGTCGATCGGTTATGAAGGTGCTGGAACTGTAGAGTTTATTCTCTCTGGCGGCAAGTTTTACTTTATGGAGATGAATACGAGGATACAGGTGGAGCATCCTGTGACCGAAATGGTGACCGGGTACGATCTTGTGAAGGAGCAGCTGAGAGTCGCCTCAGGGTTGGAGCTTTCTTTTAAGCAAGAGGATATTGTCCTGCGCGGGCATGCAATTGAGTGCCGTATCAATGCTGAAGATCCAGAGCGCAACTTCTTGCCATGTCCAGGCAAAATCCAGGCTTACATTGTTCCTGGCGGTCCTGGAGTTAGAGTAGATAGCCATTGCTATCCGGGCTATTCCATTCCGCCTTTTTATGATTCGCTTGTAGGCAAACTCATAGTCTGGGGACAGGATCGTGATGAAGCTATTCAAAGAATGCAACGGGCGCTGGACGAATATGCCATTACTGGTATTAAGACCACAATACCGTTTCATCAAAAGGTTCTCTCAAACGCACACTTTCGGCACGGCGAGATATCAACAGACTTTATAGAGGAGCATATGGCTGTAGCGAAGTCAAGCGGTGAGCGGTGACGTTTTTGCAGCAGTCTCATTTGCAAATGCAAACGATAGGATAGAATCTTTCTGTACGATCAACTCTGGTTGGCTCCGTAGCTCAATGGTGGAGCAAGCGACTCATAATCGCCAGGCTACAGGTTCGAATCCTGTCGGAGCCAAAAATTATTGCAAACCACTCAGAGCATCCAGCTGTCGGCTTGACAAGGGTGGACAGATGTGATGTCCGATAAATCGCTTCTTGTCCAGTATCTTGCGTGTTGCTCCTGTGTTGTTACTTAGCAATGTTCTACACTCCAGGCAGTGATCACAGTGTTGATACTGAGCTTATGGGCTGGTATGTCGGATTCTGGCAGGATGTTACAATGAGAGCCAAGATCAGATGTTTTGTTTGTTTGACAAAGGGAGCTCATGAAGAGATGTTGAGACAAGCCGGTTTGGGTAGTCGCGTTTCTCTTTACGTACTCTTTGCTGCCATAGCTGTCTTGATAGCTGGACTGACAAAGTTGCCAGTGTTGAGTCAGGAGTCGAAGCCAGCGCTCAGAGGGCTGGCTCAGTCAGGTACTATTACTGCTGCCGTTGCTGAAATTCGCCCTGTTTTGTTGTCAGCCTGCAGGGGACACAGCATCAGATGTATGCGGGTGCATATCAAGAACAACACTGATCAGACTATTACAATTGATGGCAATGGTGCCAAGCTAGCTATATCAGACAATGTCATAACTCCGCGCAGCACAGCGCAGATTACACAAGCATCTTGTTGTGGCATGTCTAAGCCTGCTCAAGCTGCCGTAGCAGCTGTTTCGCTGGGAACACTAGGATTTGCCGGTCCGATCAGCTATGAGATTTTGACCAACCGGAGGAACAACTACTTTTTCCGGAGCAGCTTTGGCTATCTGGATGATGGCATAAGACACGAAATCGAATCATTCCAATGCGGTAAGCGAGTCATTCTGCCTGGAGATGAAACTGATGGATGGTTTTGCTTTAGGAATTCTGAACTTACCGCTGCCGCAGAGCTGCAACTGCCTGTAATTGCGAACAATAAAGCCAGTTTAATTGTAGTTCCAGCTCTGGCGAATGCTTCCTCTAATCCCCCAGTTAGCCCGCAGCAGTAGACTCTCGCCCTGAGTCTATACATAGGATTCGTTCGCGTGTCTGATCTGGCAGCGCCACATAGTAATGCTGGATGTATAAGCATTGGTATTGCTGATAAACATTGTTGGCGCTTCTGTGAAAAAACAATAACTATTTTGCTTTCGGCAACGCTTTCCTGACTGCGCTTGCCAGGTAAGCAGTTAGATAATCGAACAGTTTCGCTATGGAAAAACTACTCGACAGGCAGTTCTTGCTACAATCGGTACGTGTCGGTGATGGGAAATTACGGAGTAATCAAGCGGATGAACATCTTCGGGAAGGAGCTATTCCGGGCTAGCATCTGTGTAGTGGCACTGATGGTATCAGTATTTGGTCTGATGATCTGCTCTTCTCTTCAATCTCGGGCCGTGCAAGCAGACAAGCATGTGCTGCTGGCTGCCAGTAAGAAAGAGAAATCAAGTATCAGCAATCCTGTTGTGGTGCTGGAGACTGACAGGGGAACAATTAAGATTAAGGTGCTGAAAGCAGAAGCGCCGATTACTGCAGACAACTTTCTCGATCTGGTGCATCGCGGCTTTTACAATAATCTTTCGTTCCACAGATATGAGCCTGGTTTTGTGATTCAAGGTGGAGATCCCACAGGCACCGGACGTGGCAACTTTATCGATCCAGAAACACACAAGTCCAGAACTATACCGTTAGAAGTGAAGTCTGATTTACGGCATGATGCTGCCGGAGTAGTTGCCATGGCTAGAGGTGGTGATCCCAACTCAGCAAGCTGCCAGTTTTACATTACTCTGGGACCGGCGTCCTTCCTTGACGGCAAGTATGCTGTCTTTGGCAGAGTGATTGACGGAATGTCAGTTGTTCAACAGCTGCGACCAGACGATAAGATGACGAAAGTATTTGAACTTGATTCGAGTAAGTGAGCTGTGATACCAGCATCGGTACTGTTTGTGATCTTGAACATAACCAGTTGCTGCTTGCTAACAAGAGACCTATTTCCATGGAGTAAATGAGATATGACTACAGTTGATCCAGTCGTAGAACTAGAAACAAGCAAAGGAAAGATCAAAATACAAGTTCTTTTGAATGATGCGCCGATCACAGCAGGCAACTTCCTGGATCTGGTGGGGCGCGAGTTTTATAACGGCTTGACGTTTCATCGTTATGAACCTGGTTTTGTCATTCAAGGCGGATGTCCTAAAGGCACCGGCACTGGTGGCTTCACAGATCCGCAAACAGGACGCGAACGCACTATTGCACTGGAAGTGAAACCTGGACTTAAACACGATGCGGCAGGTATTGTAGCCATGGCTCGTTCGAATAATCCTAATTCCGCCAGCTCGCAATTCTATATAACGCTTGGAGCAGCATCTTTTCTTGACATGCAATATGCTGTGTTTGGAAAAGTTGTAGAAGGGTTGGATGTCGCCAGACAACTGCGGGCTGATGATCGAATGATAAAGGTCACCATCCTGCAGCCGGCTGCCCTTTAGGTAGACAAGCCAAAATCGAATACCGTTCGACACCGCCCACTAAGGCATCTTCTTTGGTGAGCAGTGGAAGCCTGCTGGTTGGACATCAGTTAGCGGTTGCTCTGGGTGTAAGCCGGAGCAAATCTTAGGTGGACCCAACTATTAGGGCCAAAAAGGGGCATGCCCCAAAGCTAGTTGAAAATTGAGCGATCTCTCCCAGGACTAAGCCTGGTATTGTTTTTGGTGACTAAACTAAAACCAATTGGAGAGACCGCATGAAGAAATCATCAAACAAAAAGTCTAAGAATGTCAACC
>CAILLX010000164.1 GCA_903835185.1 uncultured bacterium
CCGTGTCTACTCGCTACTATCCCGGCTGCTTCTGACCCTAAAATGCAGCCTTCACCTTGCCAAGGACCCCAAAAACCTACTCCATCAGTAGGTCCCGTGGGAAGTTGCGGAATCCCTGTATGGCAGCAGGAAGGCTTGCAGATGCTGAGACTGCCTTGTATATGGCAGCAGGAAGGCTTGCAGATGCTGAGACTGCCTTGTATATGGCAGCAGGAAGGCTTGCAGATGCTGAGACTGCCTTGAGGCAACAATTGAGCGTAATGGAGAAGATACCGGGTGCTGACCGTCTAGTGCTGGCTGGTTTGTGTAGCTCATTGGGGTTCCTCAGCAATCAAGAACAGAAGGCTGGGCAGGCAGCTGAGTTTTTCGAGCGAGAATTAGCAATTGAGCGCCAAGCGTATAAGCATAATTCAGCATTGCTCTACCATGTTCTCTGGTGTCTGGCCAACACATACGTGGGATCACAGCAGTTCTCAAAGGCAGATTATCTCTATCATGAGTGGTTGAAAGTGCGGCAACCGCCGGTTGGGCATGACCAGAAGCATTCTGCTGCTGCCTTCTATGGGGATCTTGCTAGACTCTACTTGCAGCTGGAGCGATACCCTGAATGTGAGATGTTCTGTAAGAAAATGGCGCTGTTTTTTGCCCAGGCAGATGGACCGAATAGTCTGGAGGTTGGTGTGAGCCACTGTCTACTCGGTGATATTTTTGCTCATCAGAGAAAATTCGCTTGCGCGAAGCGGGAGTACGATCAAGCCATGCACATATTTCGGAAGGCTCCTGTAGGGAGTCTACCTGGAATTGTAACGATATTAGGTCAGAGTGCTGATCTGTTTAACTCGTTGAACCAGTTGGAGGAGTCCAATAAATTGCGAGCTATGGCTGACAAGTTCCGCGTATGGCAGAAGGTGAAATAGTGATCTTTCGCTTGGTTCCGGAGGGAGCTGCGGTGAGGAGACGGGGCACCCGATAATGTATGTAATAAGGATCGAAGAGGCATAATGGCACCACGTATCAACCTTTCTCATAAAGGATTTATCCTGATTGCTGTCCCGCTGGTGTTTGAGTTAGTCTTTGTCGCCACACTTTTTGAGCTTTTGATGCGGGCAAAAGATGAGGCTTGGCGAGAGTCTAGCGCCAGGCAGACGGTGGTGTTGACCAATGAGCTGGGAAAGCTCTCTTTCGATGCGTCATCAGCACTGGTCACCTTTGCGCTCACTAAGAATAAGGCGTTTGAAGAGCGCTTTGTTGAGATTGTCAGGAAGATTCGGGAAGATGTGCATTCTCTTAAAACAAGAGTCATAGACGATCCACCACGGGTAGTGGCAGCTATGCGTATTGAATTTTATGAGAGGACGATTCTTGACTTGCTGGCACAGGCAAAGGAGCAGCTAAGCAACGTCTCCGGGCTCGGAAATGTTTTGTCCGGCGATAGGGCCAGACGACTGCAAGCTGCCATGAGTAAGCTCCTTACTGAAATAAATAGGTTTGGCGAGGCTGAGGGTCGACTGGTTAGCGAGACCTACGGAGCTCAAAGCCGGTCTGAGACGCTTGTGTATGGTTGTCTTTCTGCAGGAGTGGTTCTCAACATCTTACTTGCTTTTGGACTTGCTATCTTCTTCAATAAGGGTACCGCTAAGCGGCTGGGTATCCTAATGGACAACACTATGCGCCTGGCAGGCAGCAAAGAGCTGCATCTCCCGCTTGCCGGGGATGATGAGCTTGCTCATTTGGACAGTGTGTTTCACGATATGGCCAGGGCTCTTGCCGAGGCGCTCCGTAAAGAGAGGGTTGCTGTTGAAAATGCTGTGGATGTTATCTGTTTCATAGGGTCTGATGGATGCTTCCTTGCTGTCAACCCTGCTGTGCTGGATGTGTGGGGCTATCGGCAGGATGAGCTGCTTGGGCACAGCTATGTTGATCTGGTTGAGGCAGATTCCATTGAAAAAACGCGGCTCTATTTTGCTGACGTAAGAGAAGGCAAGGCTGCTGCGGCTCTGGAAAATTGCTTGGTCAAGTCAGATGGCTCTGATGTAGATATGTCCTGGTCAAGTCACTGGTCTGAGCAGGAGCAGGCGTTCTTCTGTGTTGTTCACGATATTACAGAGCGCAAGAAGCTGGATCGCTTAAAACGTGAATTTGTCGCCATGGTCAGCCACGATCTGCGCAGTCCGCTCAATTCAGTTAAGGCGCTGCTGACACTTTTGTCGGAAGGAGCGTATGGCAACCTTTCCAGTGCAGGGCAGGTAAGTGTGACGGCAACTGAGCAGGATGTTGAACGCTTGATCGCCATGATTAACGATCTTCTCGACATTGAGAAGATGGAGTCTGGACGACTGGAGCTGCATTTCAAGAAGGTTGCCCTGGTTGATCTTTTGTGGCGTGCTGCCGGCGCTATTTCGAGCTTCGCCGAAAGTTGTGCCGTGAATATTAAGGTCATTCCTTGTAAGGTGGAGATTGTTGCTGATGAAGAAAGGCTGATACAGGTGGTGGTCAATCTGATCTCTAATGCTGTTAAGTTTTCGCCGCCGGAGACCACTGTGGTGCTTTCTGTTGATGAACTGGCTGATTCGGTGGTGGTCAAAGTTGCAGATAAAGGTCGCGGTATTCCAAGGTTAGCCCAGCAAGCTGTATTTGAGCGTTTCAAACAGGTGGATAAATCTGATGGGGTCGGACACAAAGGATCAGGGTTGGGACTTGCTATTTGCAAAGCTATAGTCGAGCAGCATGGAGGCGAGATTGGAGTCGACAGCGAAGAGGGCAAGGGCAGCACTTTCTGGTTTCGCGTCCCAAGGCAGCAGCCCGAACACCAGTCATAAATATTCTGTTGCTTCAAGGCGTGTTATCCGCCAGCGCTGTTCGTCAGTACACATGACATAACAGTCAAGCATTTCGGCTCTTTTCAATATGACTTTGGCATAAAAGAGAGCGGACAGCCATTTATGGTAATGAAGTTGCTATCTGTGGTTATGCACCGCATGTGGGTGAAAATATTCAAGAAATTATGTGGAAGCATCTGGAAGAAGATCTCGTTCTCATGAGTAGCTGAGTCCCGAACTGGCTATTCATGCAGGGATTGAGTCCGTGGTTGCCCGGTGTCTGGGAAAAGAGCCGGACAGGCGCTTTCAGACAATGTCTGATTTTAGGAATGATCTGGAGCTCATCAGAGCAAGAATGCCGAAAAACTAAGTATGCTGTAACCACTGATTTGCTCTGGCAGATTGCATAGAACGATAAAAATATGGGGACTGACTCTGCCTCCCGTGGGATAATGGGTGATGGTCTTGGCGAGAACCTGACCCAACATCAGGATATCTGGTCACCTACGCGCAGTGCGACAAGCTAGGCGCAGCAAAGATAGCCAAGCAAGACGTGAGGCACCGGCTTGCGAGTATGTGTCTAACAAGAGAAGAGGACTATCATGGGAAAAGTGCCTGACACTGACAAGCAAGGTGAGAATGGCTCGGGAAAATTGGCTCAGGCAGCAGACCAGAGTACCAGTCGTGAAGAAACAAGATTGTCGCCGGACATCTCCGGGGCTGTACCTTATGGATGGAACGAAACGCTTGAGGACGCCAGGAAGTTATCCGGTGAAACCAATAAGTTGGAACCAGCTCAAAAGCTATCTTCCGAAGCTTCGGATACTACAGAGTTGGCTGACAGAAGGAAGAAGCTTGATGGTGCTGTCGAGAAGACACCAATAGACCTTAAGGCATGTGCAAACGTTGCGGATTTGGCAGGTAGAAGAAAAAAGCTTGATGGTGCTGTCGACAAAACAAAACTAGATGTTGAAGCGTGTGCAGACGTTGCATCTCGCGCTCTGGCAGACCAGGTTGTCCATGTCCAGGGACAGATAGAGCCTCAAGAGTCAGAGTCTGTAAAACAGTTCAAACCGATTGATGGATACCGCAAAGCCTCTTCCTGTAAATCGCGCTGGGAGGATATGAAAGGAACAGAACAGGTGCGCTTCTGTGAAAAGTGCAAGCTGCAAGTTTATAACTTTAGCAAAATGGAGCTGCCGGAAGCTGAGGCATTTATCTTTCAAAGGGAAGGGCGGAGAAATGTCACTCTCTATAAGAGGGCTGATGGCAACTTCTTGACGAGCGACTGTCCGTCCGGTGCGGCAAGACACCGTAGCATAACACTGTCCATAATAGCTGGAGTGTTACTTGTTGTTGGCGTGACAGCAATTCTGAAGACACTTCCTCCCGCACACAGACCGGCACCAGTTCCAACCGTGGTAAAACAATTAATACATCAGACACGAACTGACCATCGGACTGTTTCTGCAACAGTAGTTAAGAGCAGACACCTGCCTGGGGGGATGATTTATGTTTCTGACCCAACTCCTGCTACCGAGCTTAGTTCCAAGCAATCACAGTTGTCCAGGGAAGATCAAAAGCCTCCTGCTGGTGGCAGCAAGAATAGTCCTGTAGGCGCAGGACAGCGTGTTCAATCTCAAAGCACTATCGGTGAGCAGTCTTCCATTGTCTCTCCGGCAATGCAGCAATCCTATCGGCCGCCTGCATCTCCTCCGCCTGTACAGGAGCCGTACAAAGCTCCTTCTCAGCCCCCAAGCGATGACTTCCAGCCGGCTGAGACAAGTGCACCAGCTAATGCGCAACCATCAGTGGTAATGTATTATGTCCCATCCAAATAACTGAGCCATCACAGGTTGTATAGTTCTCCTTTCAGAGATGGGAAAAGTAAATTCCATAGTTTGTGAGCGGGAAGATGGCAAATCGATGATAAAGTTCTGTCCTGTTGGTAGGGCAAGACAATGCAGTATGATACCGTATATAGTGGCTTAGTCCTTAGGCAGTGCTGGTGTATTCTTCAGTTTTGGAACACTGCCGCTTCCACCAATACGACAATCGAACCAACCTTCTTTGCCTGTCCTGGACGATGAGTATCAACTGGCAAAAGCAGGTGCCCATGCTGACGCACAACCATCAGCGTAGGGTCTTATGTCTTTTCAGGGCTAAGGCCTTGGGACCTAAATAGCAATGATACGATGGCTACTGCAGGGCGTTCTAATATGTTTCCTAGTAAAACCCAGAATATGATGGGGCACCAGTACTAGTATATTCGTACTCTCCATTCAAGCCGGTAACACCAGTTACTAGCTCCAGCGGCCGCCCCGTTGCACCCGCTGGTGTAACCGCAGCGTTGTCATACCAGGTGAAAGACATAAATCCATATGCACTTGGCAAAGTAGTCGGGTATCCAGCATTTGCTGCGCCGGGCAGATCCCCAACCCCTCCGTGGTAACCGTTATCAGTAAATATGCCATAGGCGGGTAAGAGGCAACCAATACCACTTATATGGCTGGCTGAAGGACCTATAAATTGAACCACAGCCGGCGCTTGTTGCAACGTGCTTGTGGCAACTCCTGTGGCCGATATCGATGGCGACAGCGGCACAGCTGTAGAAGAAAACGGAAACGTAAAGGGTATTGTCAGGGTACAAGTCAAGTACGGGTTACCTGAACTGTCCTTCAACTCGTTGATTGGGGCCAATGACGGCGTGGGGAGCCCAAGGTTAGCACACATTGCGGTTGCTTGATTTTGAGTTTGCGTGGTAGCTTTTGACGAGTCGAAATCCCGACGTTTTGATCCAAGGAAATACTCGTTGGCATTGTATACTTTGGCAACTTCGGTAGCGACCATCTGAAGCCTAAGCAGGTTGAAGGCGTAGAAAAAAGCGTTGATTGAGAATACTATAAACAGAACGGAAATAGGGATTAACACTACAAGTGACGCAGCTGTCTCAGCTATGGCTTGTCCACGCTGACTCTTTCTGAATCGTCGATAAAGCATCTGTCTTACCCCCTAACCGTTTACCAACTGGGAATGTAGTTTGTTTTTATATTACACTACATGCAGTAATCGGCATTAATTCACCTCAGGCGACCAGTATCCGCCCTTTCTTCCACAGCCAGCCTCCCACGAGCAATCACAACTAGCTAACTTCTCCTTGCCTCCAAATTCACCTGCGGAATTGCTGGGACCAGCATCTCGGCTCTTTCCAGTCTATCCCTGACATGTATAATCAATTCATGTGTCAGTTTTTTGCAGGCGCCTTTTGGCAATTGCAGACTCTGATAAAATGGCACGTTTATTGGACTTATATACAGGAGGCATTTTAAGCACAACACAGCGCCCAACTTCCAGAACCTTTCAAGACTGGGCTAAAGGTAAGCGTTTCGTGTACCCCTCAAAATACGCACATTTGAACAGTTCAGATGGGGGCGTGTTTTGTACCTTTATCGGCAACCACTACAGGCACTCGTCGTGCAACGAGCGCAAAAGGGGGAAGAAACATGTTTGGACCACATCTTATTTTAGAAGCTTATGGCTGCTCAAAAGCCAAATTAGCTGATCTCACCGTATTAAGCCAGGTTCTGGATAGTTATCCCGAACAGCTGCAGATGACCAAGATTATGCCTCCCTACGTCTTTACGTATCGTGGCGCTGTTGAGGACGATTGGGGCGTAAGTGGCGTTGTGCTTATTGCTGAGTCACACATCTCTATTCATACCTTCCCAGACAAACAGTTTGTGACTCTGGATATATTCTCTTGTCGTGATTTCGATATAGATGCAGCAATCAAGTATTTCTGCGACATATTCGAACCGACCAGTTATGACAAGCAAGTACTGATGCGCGGGCGAGAGTTCCCCCGCAGCACAGGCAGGGCAGTGCGCATTGTCGAGACAGAACGGCGCAAGCTGGCTGTCTCCTCTCTATAGAGACTAGGATCAACACTGTTCGGATAAGCAACGACATAGTCGACTATCCTTGCTGGTGAGACTGTTCCGCCCAGTACAGTCAGCTTAACAAGCTGTGATAACCGCGGGCGCGTCCCGACGCGCCCCAACACCTGCTTGCGCACTAGGTCGACGGCATTTGGCAAGATGCTTGTGCTCCCAGGCTAACTGGGACCAGGAGTTATTGCGGAGTGGCTCCTGGAGCAGCTGCAGTGGCTGTTGGTGGCTGTGCTTGCGCATCGCCGTGCCCAAAAAACTTGCGTGTCATGGCTAAAGGAACAGCTGCCACCCGTTTGCCTACCCCTTCAGTACCGTCTTTGACTTTTGATGCGGTTGCTATCAATCCGTGTCCTATTGCTCTGGGCAGGATAGCTACTTTGCTACCGACAGCTTGTGTGCCGTCTTTTAGCTTTTCGCCAGCAGCCATGATGCCGCCGCCTATAGCCTTAGGCACCACAGCAACTTTGCTACCGACAGCTTGTGTGCCGTCTTTTAGCTTTTCGCCAGCAGCCATGATGCCGCCGCCTATAGCCTTAGGTGCTACTGCAAGTTTGCTACCTGCAGCTCCCGCTCCATCTTTGATCTTCTCTCCGGCGGCTTTGAGTCCGTGTCCTGCCGATTTGACACCACCGGTGATGCCATCGCGCATAAACTTGGTGCTGCCCATGACGCCGCTGCCAACTTTCTTGCCTCCGTTTACTACAGTTGATCCGGCTGCCTTTGTCCCGTTTACAATGCCTGAACCGGCTGCTTTAGTAGTCTTGGCAATGCCGTCTACTACCTCTTTAGGACCTGCCATGAAACCATCAGTCTGCGAGGTAGGCTTGCTGACTTGACTGACCGGAGTGACTTTATCGACTTTATCGACATGAGGCTTGCTTGCTTTTGCCGGTTTAGGTGTACTGGGGGGTGCAGATGCTTTGTACTTGGCTGGTTTGGCAGTGTGTGTCTTATCCTTCTTTCCTGGCATGCCGTACATGCTTGATTGTTGAGGCTGCACATTGAGATAAGGGTCAAGGACCGATTGCGGACCGGCTATAGCGCCTACTCCGTATGTCAGGAACCCTGTTGCCACTAAGATGGATGCCGTGTATACAGCTTTCATTCGCTTCTCACCCCGATTGTGATCTGCCGCTGCCTCAAACAGATAGGAGGCCAAACCTTTTATATCACAGCTAGTCTGTAACTCCTTACAACCTGAGCGGTTGTTTAGAATCGGCGGTGGAAAGGCTAGCAATTCCACCGCCGGCGCCTCTGGCGCTGGCTAGCAATCATGAAATAAATCTGGGATTTCAGTGAGCCTTTTCTGCAAGATTTGTGTCACGTTCGCACCCATCTGGATGCGGCAGCTTAACAATCTCAACAGAACAGGGAGCGTGAGTAACTACAGTCTCGGAGACGCTGCCGAGCAGAAATCTGGTAAAACCGCGCCGGCCGTGCGAACCCATCACTATCAAATCTGCAGGCCATTCCCGTGCTAGCTCAAGAATCTTGTCTTTAATATAACCTTCCATGACTTCGCAGGTTACACAGCCTTTACCAAAGGATTCCTCCAGCAGCCTGCCGGCACCTTCCACTAGAACTTTAGCTGCATCTACTAGCTCTTTTTGTGCCTCGAGAGCTAGCGGCACATAACTGGTATGCCAGCCGGCATACTCTGGATGAAATGGTTCGACAACGCTTAACACGTAAAACCTGGTCCCTTTAGCCCAAGCACGTTCAAGTACTGCTTGTAGGGCTGCCTCAGAGTATGGCGAGTCGTCCAGCGGGAGCAATATGTTCATGATTTCAGCCCTCCTAGTGGAGTCCGGAGCCTGCCGAAAGTGCCAGTTGAACCGCCCAATTATGTGGGGTGTGCTAACAGCTCCTTGAATTTTTAAGCTATCTCCATCATAGCGCAGCAGTCTGGTTTGCGGGCTATTGTTCGCGAACAGTATTGGGACACACTAAGGAATGTGGCTTCTTCACACACTCCGGCATGATTGCTGCCAATCTGTGCAAGCTGGATCATCTTGGCTGTCCAATCCAGCAAGAATCTGTTGCAAGAAGATCTGCTCTTGGCAGCAATCATAGAAAACAATTCTCAAGACAGTCCTGCTGTGATTAACAATCGCTGCGGTACTGCCTGGTATATCTTTGGCAGACAATAAGACTATCTTCGACCGTAATAGGCTGCTTCGCGAACAAGCGGGTGCTCGTCCTGCGCCAGACTTTCAATAGATCTAGCAGGAGTGCCAGGGTTCTTTGCCACAAGGGAGCGGACTAACCATTCCTCGTGGCTGGGGGCATGCCCCAAAGCTAGTTGAAAATTGAGCGATCTCTCCCAGGACTAAGCCTGGTATTGTTTTTGGTGACTAAACTAAAACCAATTGGAGAGACCGCATGAAGAAATCATCAAACAAAAAGTCTAAGAATGTCAACC